>JAKSMZ010000048.1 GCA_024400355.1 Bacteroidales bacterium | reverse complement strand
CCGCGCTGAAAATCTCTGATTATAAGATAGATGGCCGCAAACTGCAAAAGATCATCACAACGGTGAAGTCGTTGTTCTCGATTCCCGTGCCGCCGCTGAAAGGCGTCGCCGAGACATTGCAGGTCATGCGCGACTCGCAGCGTTACCGCATAATCCTCCTCACAAAAGGCGACATGCTCGATCAGGAAAACAAAGTCAAGAGGTCGGGACTTGGGAGTTTTTTTGACAAGGTGGTGATAGTCTCAAACAAGGGACTCGCTGAATATCAGCAACTTTGCAAAGACGAAAATGTGAAACCGGAAGAATTTCTGATGATTGGTAATTCGTTCAAGTCGGACATAAGTCCCGTTTTGAAAATGGGTGGCTGTGGAATACATATTCCGTTTCATACGACTTGGAGACATGAGATCACTGAGGTTTATGAACATCCTAATGTGGTGAGAATCAGTGAGTTCTCAGAGGTTCTGAATGTTCTGGGAATCAAACGTAAAAATTAAGTATCTTTGCAGTTCTAAATTCAAAGTTATATGTCATTTTTAAGAGTACTTCTGGCGATATTTTTTCCGCCGCTTTCAGTCATTGACCGCGGCTGCGGTTCTGTTCTCATCGTTTTTCTTCTGACGCTCTGCGGCTGGGTTCCCGGAGTGATCGGCGCATTGGTTATCTTGAATAAAAACTCTTGATTTTCAAATGATTAAAGCGAGGCTCGATTATTTTGAAAACGTTGATTTTTCAGTCACTGTCTGTGACAGGGACGGCGTCGTTTTGTATCAGAATGCCGTTGCCCGTGAACGTGACGGCGATGTCATCGGCAAAAATCTTTACGGATGTCATGGCAAGAAATCGGCCGAAATGATCAGGCAAATGATGGAAACCGGCGCGAGTAATACCTACGAGGTCGTCCGTGATGGCAAACGGCGACTCATCCATCACACGCCGTGGTCTGAAAAACCGGCGGACGCGGTGGCCGGACTTGTCGAAATCGCGATGGACTTGCCTGACAATTACATGGTTATAAAAAAATAATCAATGAACATTGAACAATTCCGTGAATGCTGCCTGTCGCTTCCTTTAGCGACAGAAGACATGCCTTTCGATGATACCGTGTTGGTTTTCAGGCTTAAAGGCAAGATTTTCGGTGCGATAATTTTAGATAAACCGAATTTGGTCGTTTTGAAATGCGAACCCGAATATGCTCTTGAACTTCGGGAACGTTATCCGGAAATCGAAGGCGCTCATCATTGGAACAAAAAATATTGGAATCAGATTCATCTCGACGGACAAATTCCTGATGAACTTGTTGAATCACTTTGCAGACATTCTTTCGGTGAAGTGAACAAGAAACTGCCGAAAAAAGAACAGATTGAATTTAATTGTTAATAAAAGTTTACAAATTTGAAATAAAGGAAATGTTAAAAAATTTTAAATTATCGCTTTTTGTTGCTATAATGACGGTTGCATTTGCGTCGTGCAAAGATGAAAGACAAACTCGTAGTTATTGGACAACTGACGAAGCTTGGTTTCAGACAGGAAAAGAAGTTGACGACAACTTTATCGATGCATTTTACATTGTCTCCACAAATGTTATGCAATCGTTTGATTCTCAGGGAAATGAACATTATACGGCAGTTCTCGGCGAAAACGAAAGAAAGACGTTGGCAATCGAAATGGATTTTGTCCAAAAAACAATTTTCCCTGATTCGATAAATTACTATTCGCCTTATTATCATCAGTTTACGATGAGTTCCTTGGCGTTGCCTCAAGATGATTTCAAAGCAATTTATGATAGTGTGAAAAGTGAAATCTTCAATGCGTTCGACTTTTATATGCAGACATGGAATAATGGCCACCGTTTTGTAATTATCGGCTTCAGTCAAGGGGCTATGATGACCAAGGAACTTCTGAAACATCTTGACAATGAACAATATAACCGTCTTGTCGCTGCATACGTGATAGGGGATGGAATCAGTGAGGATGATTTGAAATGCGAACACATTGTTCCCGCTGAATCGGCTTCTGACACCGGCGTGACAATCTCGTTCAACTCCGTGAAAAGCTCCGACGGCATCTGGAAATCTGTTTATGAAAACTCCGTAACATGCATAAATCCAATTACTTGGACTACCGACGCAACTCCGGCTGATTTCAGTTTCGGGGAACAGAATGTCACCGCAACGGTTGACACAGCCTTGAATGTGCTGATTGTCAGTGATTTTGAAAAACCGGAACTGCCATTCACAGAGGTATGGCCTGAAGACTGTCTGCATTTCTATGACATACAGTTTTATAATAACTCATTGAGAGAGAACGTATTATTAAGAGCATACAAACGTTAATTTTTATTTACAATTAAAAGTTAATAATTCTTTACAAATGGTGAAAACGGATTTTGTAAGAAAATATTCAAATATCGTAAAATTACATGATAATGAATAAATTATACGATACAATGCTGTCAAAACGCGATGATTCTCAAGTTGCGGGATTATCACGTTTCTTCAAGACCGGCAAAGGACAATACGGCGAGGGCGACAGGTTTCTGGGCATAAAAGTTCCTGTTACAAGAAGCGTGGTCAAGGATCTTTGGAAAGAAACGAATTTCGATGAACTTGAAGAATGCATTTCGAGCGAATATCATGAGGTCAGACTTGCTGCGCTTCTGGCACTTGTGCAGATATTCAAACACTCGAAAAATATCAGAAAGGAGTGCGTTGATTTTTATCTTTCTCATACTCAATATATTAACAATTGGGATTTGGTTGATCTGAGCTGTTACGAGATTCTTGGCGCATGGCTTCTCGACAAGGACAGGACGTTGCTTTATGACCTTGCCAGAAACGGAAAAACCATCTGGGAGCAACGGATCGGGATTGTAAGCACGATGGCGTTTATCAGGAATGGCGAGCTTGACGATACGTATAAAATCGCCGGCATTTTCCTTGAAAAGCCTATGCCGCTGCACGATTTGCTGCAAAAAGCCGTCGGCTGGCTTGTGCGTGAGGCCGGCAAGCGCGACATGGATCGTCTCCGCGAATGGCTGGAGCCGCGATATGAAACGATGCCGCGGACGATGTTGCGGTACGCGATAGAGAAGTTGCCGGAAGGGGAGAGAAACGGTTATTTAAGGCAATAAAAAAAGCACTCGGTTGAGTGCTTTTTCTTTTTCAAGTAGTTGATTAGTTTTCTTTCTTCTTGAGAACTTCCTTGATTCTTGCTTTCTTTCCGCGAAGACCTCTGAGGTAGTAGATTCTTGCTCTGCGGACTGAACCGATCTTGTTGATTTCGATGCTGTCGATCATCGGGTCAGCGATAGGGAAGATTCTTTCAACGCCGATGTTGTTGGAAATCTTTCTGACTGTGAACGTCGCCATCTTGCCTTCACCAGCACGCTGAAGCACAACACCCTGGAATTTCTGCAAACGCTCTTTGTTTCCTTCAACAATCTTGTAAGTCACGGTGATGGTGTCACCTGACTTGAACTGTGGAAAATCTTTCACTTGTACTTGATTTTCAACAAATTGGATTAACGGGTTTTTCATTTTATGTATTATTTATTTGTTTAATTTTCTGACTTTAAAAAAACGTGCAAATATATAAAAAAATTCAATGCGCAAAACATTTATTTATTTTTTTTCAAAATTTCGTACATCTCCGGCCTTCTGGCCTTCGTTCTTTCTAATGCCTGCTGGTATTTCCAATCATTTATCACTGCATCGTTGCCGGAAAGAAGCACATCGGGGACGGCCCATCCTTTGTATTCGCGCGGCCTTGTGTAAACCGGCGGCGACACCATCCCGTCCTGAAATGAGTCGGAAAGTGCTGAAGTCTCATCGGAGAGGGCACCGGGGATTAACCTGACGAGGCTGTCGGTCAGCACCGCCGCGGCAAGCTCGCCGCCCGACAAGACATAGTTACCGATTGAAATCTCCATCGTCACTATATGTTCGCGGATGCGTTCGTCTATGCCTTTGTAATGACCGCAAAGCATGATGAGGTTCTGATTCATAGATAGCTGATTGACAACAGGTTGCGTGAGCATGATGCCGTCAGGACTCATGTAGATGACCTCATCGTAACCGCGTTCCGATTTGAGTTTTGAGATACAGTTGTCAACTGGCTCAATCATCATCACCATGCCTGCACCGGCCGAAAACGGATAGTCATCAACACGCTTGTGTTTGTCGGTACTGTAATCGCGAAGGTTGTGTAAATGTATATCAACCAAGCCTTTGTTGATTGCTCTCTTTACAATGGATTCGGTGAACGGGCCGTTGAACATTTCCGGAAAAATGGTGATGATATCTATGCGCATCTCTGTAAAACTGTTGAAAAATTTTCGAGCTGCAAAATTAGTAAAAATTTCAAAAAAAATAGTACTTTTGCACCCGTATTAATTAAGGTAACAGAAATGAAAAGGATTTTATCATTATTTTCGCTTCTCGCGATGATTTTCAGTGCTTCAGCACAAGTTGCGCCAAACCGTTATTGGGTGCAGTTTACCGACAAAAACGACTCGCAGTATTCAGTCAGCAGGCCGGAGGAATTCCTGAGCCAGCGTGCCATCGAACGCCGCGCGAAATATAATATAGCCGTTGATGAATTGGACATCCCTGTAAATCAGAGTTATATCGATGCTGTTGCTGGATGCGGGGCTGAAATACTTAATCCTTCCAAGTGGCTTAACGGTGTGACAATCAGGACCTTTGATGAGTCAATTCTCGATGATATAAATGCGTTGGAATTTGTTTCAGAAGTCCGTGCATGCGTCGATGAACCTGTAAAAAAGGAAATCAAGGATAAGTTTTATTTCGAAAATATACGTTATGAGATTGAGGGTAGAAACATCTGTGATAATTATTATGGCTATGCCTATCCGCAGATTAATCAGCTGAACGGCATTGCCGTGCATCAGGCCGGTTTCACAGGCGAAGGCGTTTTGATCGGGATTTGTGACGGAGGGTTCGCGGGTGCTGACAACATCGCGGTTTTTGCGGCTGCCCGCGATGAAGGCCGACTGCTTGGGACACGCGATTTCGTGCACGGTGGCATAGATGTCTTCAACGAAAGTGCCCACGGCACAGCGGTGTGGGGGCTCATCGGCGGGAAGATTGAGAACACTTACGTCGGGACAGCACCCGATGCAATGTTCTATCTTTGCAGGACGGAAGATGTCGGGACGGAGAATGTCATAGAAGAATACAACTGGGTGTCGGGCGTTGAGCTTCTCGACAGCATCGGTGCCGACATCATGAATTCGTCACTCGGATACATAACATTTGACGACCCGCTGATGAACCATACATACAATGAGATGGATGGCGCGACGTGCGTTATCACGATAGGAGCAGAGATTGCCTGTTCACGCGGCATTCTTGTTGTCAACTCAGCCGGCAATGAAGGGACGGAATATAACGAATGGCGCTGGATGGGTGCACCTGCCGATGGCGCTCACGTCCTCACGGTAGGCGCGGTGGATGCCAATGGAGTCCGTGCCGAGTTCAGCTCGATAGGGCCTACATACGACAACCGGATCAAACCTGACATTATGGCTCATGGCAAGGAAGTCTATGTCGCAGGCAGCACAGACTGGTTTGGGCCGGGTAATGGCACATCATTCTCCTCGCCGGTCTTGTGCGGTATGACCGCTTGTCTGATGCAGGCGATGCCACAGAAAACACCAGACGAAATAAAGGATTGCATCAGGATGGCAGGCAACAAGGCCGCTAACCCTGACAGCTTTTATGGCTATGGCGTGCCGGATTATATGGAAGCGTTGAATTTACTATCGGTTAAAGAGACGGAGGTTGTCCCGAATATATGCATGAAAATATATCCAAATCCGTCAGATGGCGTGATTTTTGTTGATTTTGATGTAGAAGGTGATAAAAACATTCAGGTGTTTAATGTGCTTGGAAATATGATTTATAATGTTGATATTCAAGATGATAATTCTAAAATTCAAGACTTTATGAGTGCTTTGCCTTCTGGAGCGTATTTCGTGAAAATGACTTCTGAAAATAAAAATGAGACACTGAAAGTTATTAAGAATTAAGCAGTTGCAGAATATTTTAAAATATTTTCAAAAAAAATGCTTCAACGTGTTGAGCGTATTGAAAAAACATGTATTTTTGCGGCGTCTTTTGAGAGGGAGTTAAATGCTAAAGGTTCTTTGAGAAACTCCTGATCGGAGATGGCGAAGCCCAGGTGGTGAAATTGGTAGACACGCTACTTTGAGGGGGTAGTGACGAATGCGTCATGCAAGTTCGACTCTTGTCCTGGGCACCAACGGAATCCAAGAAATTCCACCCAAAGCCCATGTGGTGAAATTGGTAAACACGCTACATTCAGGGTGTAGTGAGCGGACGCTCTTGGAAGTTCGAGTCTTCTCATGGGCACAGAAACAGAATCGGCAAATGCCGATTTTTTTGTATATACATTGCTTTTAAAGTCCATGAAATTTGTTGATGATAAAAAACAAAAAAAGACTTGCGTTGTTTGAAAAATGTTGTGTATCTTTGCAACTTGTTTTTTAGGTGAAAAATAGGTTTTGGAGACTATAGAAGTTTAAAATTTATAAAGTTAGAAAGTTTATGGCAAATTTCGCTTTGATAGGTGCTGCAGGGTATATCGCACCACGTCATTTGAAAGCAATAGCTGACACGGGCAACAAACTCGTGGCTGCATACGACAGGTTTGACAGCGTCGGACGTCTCGACAGTTTCTTCCCTGATTGCTCGTTCTTTACAGAACAGGAGCAGTTCGACAGATTCTGCAGCAAGGTCAAAGGTACTGACGAAAACATCGACTGGCTGTCGGTCTGTACTCCTAACTACACACACGACGCGTTTATCCGTTACGGTCTTCGTATCGGTGCCAACGTCATCTGCGAGAAGCCTGTGGTGCTTAACCCATGGAATATCGATGCACTGATGAAAGTGGAGGAAGAGACTGGCATGAAAGCCTATAACATATTGCAGCTCAGGCTGCATGACAGCATCGTGGCGTTGAAGAAGAAAGTCGAAGAAGGCCCAAAGGACAAGATTTACAATATTGATTTGACATATATCACATCGCGTGGCAAATGGTATTATTCCTCATGGAAAGGCGACAACCACAAGAGCGGTGGCGTCGCTACGAATATCGGAGTCCATTTTTACGATATGCTCCAATGGATTTTCGGTCCGGTGCAGGAGAACATAGTTCACGTGATGAGCTTCGACCGTGTGGCGGGCTATCTCGGACTGAAGAACGCCAGAGTGCGTTATTTTCTGAGTATCAATGCCGATTGTCTTCCGCCTAATGCTGTTCAGGGCGAAAAGAAAACGTATCGCACGCTGAATATCGACGGTGATGAGTTTGAGTTCAGTGAGGGGTTCACCGAACTTCACACAAAGAGTTATCAGAACATCTTGGCTGGCAATGGATTCAGAATCTCGGAGGCACGAAACTGCATCCAGATTGTACACGACATACGTAATTCAAAGCCAATCGGTCTTGTCGGTGACTATCATCCGCTTGCGAAAATGCCATTGGCGAAGCATCCGTTCGGGTGGGAAGATGTCATGTATTAAGTATTTGAAGATTTAATAGTATCTGAATTGATAGAAGAGAACAAGATACCGGTTTTTAACAACGTCCGCGAAGGTGACATTGTCAGGTGGTACAAGAAACACAGGAAAACTGCCTCCAACGATGGCACGTTCGATATTACATCTTTGAAAGATGAAGAGCTTGAAAAGGTTTTCAGAGTTCTGTTTGAACCGATCAGCGAGGACACGTTAGCATGGTTGAGGGACTATTCGGCCAAGAGCTTTGATGTGCCCGATGGAACCGGTCATGTCGTTCTTGCCGAATGGCTTCTTAATAACCAGCGTTATCTTAACAGATATTTGATATCTGTAAATCAAAAGCTTGAGACCGGCGGTTATCTGATCGCTTCGTTTGAGACGGCTAAGAAACGCCACGACAAGTATTATAAGGCAGGGCGTCCGCAGTGGTTTGCGAGGTTGCTATACGGATTCGATTTCTTCTGGCATCGCATGTGCCCTAAGATGAGGCTGACCAAGAAATTCTATTTCTGGGTCACCAGAAAAGTCAAGCGTGCATTGCCGCGTGTAGAGGTGTTCGGCAGACTGTATTATTGCGGCTTCGAGTTATATAGGGAGCTGTATATCGGCGAGCATTATTTCATCATTGCAAAAAAAGTTAAGGAACCGAGCACCGATGAACATCCGTCGTACAGCCCTCTGATCAAGCTGAAGAGAGTGGGCAAGGGCGGCAAGATAATAGAGGTGTATAAGTACCGCTCAATGTACGCCTATTCAGAGTATCTTCAGAAAGAGATGTTCGACTCCAATAACTTAGACAAAGGTGGCAAGATACATGATGACTTCCGCATCACCGAGTGGGGGCGTATCATGAGAAAATACTGGATTGACGAATGGCCTATGTTCATAAATGTGCTGAAAGGTGAAATGACCATAATAGGCGTGAGACCGTTGAGCCAGCATTATTTCAGTCTGTATTCGCCGGAACTTCAACAACTTAGAACGAAATTCAAGCCGGGAATGCTGCCTCCGTTCTATGCCGACAATCCGGAGACACTTGATGAAATTCAGGAAAGCGAGATGCGTTACCTGAAAGCGTACGAGAAACACAAGCTGCGCACAAAGTGGGTGTATTTCTGGAAAATCATGAGAAACATCGTGGTGAAACATAAGCATTCCAACTGATTTTGCCGTGCAATTTACTTTTTAATTTAATGTTGAAATAAGGTTGATAATTTTATGAAAAAAATATCAACCTTTTTTGTTGAATGTTAATAAAATATATGTTATCTTTGCACATTTGAAAGTTTGGGCTTATTAAAGAATCTGTCAGCGTGAAGGAATTGGGCGGTTCTTTTGTAATGCTTTGATTTTTAGATGATTATTAGGAAGCCTATTGTGTCAGATGTGACTCAAGGGGCGAAGCTGTATAGAGACGTTTGTGAGTTTTTAGAGTGTTTTGAGGCATGAAAGAAGATAATTGGGATGTAGTGATTAAGCCGAAGGACCGCATGTTGGCCATCGACTTCAAGGAGATGTGGCGCTACCGCGACCTTTTCACGCTTTTTGTCAGGAGAGACATATCGACCGCATATAAGCAGACGGTGCTCGGACCGCTCTGGTGGATTATCAGCCCGGTGCTGTCGATGGTTGTCATGGTGGCCGTTTTCGGAGGTATAGTCGGCATCCCGACGGATGGTGTGCCGGCAACAATGTTCTACCTGCTCGGCCCGGCGGTGTGGGGGTATTTCTCAAACTGCCTCACCGCGACATCCAACTCATTCGTAACCAATTCAAACATATTCGGAAAGGTTTATTTCCCGAGGATGATAATGCCGTTTGTGGCGGTAACGACAAATTTGGTCTCGTTTGGAGTGCAGATGCTGATCTTCGCCGGATTCTACATATACTATGTGGCGACAGGTGTGTCGATTGCACCAAATCTTGTAGGGCTTCTTTTCCCGTTCCTCGTTGTGATGCTCGCACTCACGGCGGCTGGTTTCGGCATGGTGGTGTCTTCGATGACGACAAAATACAGGGATTTGCAGTTGGTGTTCACGTATTTTGTTAATCTGTGGATGTATGTCACGCCGGTGATATATCCTTTGAGCATGGTGACGAACCCGAAACTTCACACTCTGATGTCGTTGAATCCGGTGACGCCCATACTCGAAGCTGTGAAATACGGTCTGATGGGAGTCGGCGATTTCAGCTGGCTGTGGCTCGGATATAGTTTTGTGTTTATGGTGGTTCTGTTGGCATTCGGCATCATCGTCTTCAACAGGACACAGAAATCGTTTATGGATACGGTTTAGTTATGGAGAATTTTACGACAGAGATAAAGCCCAAGGACAAGCTGTTTAACCTTGATTTGAAGGAGGTTTGGGCGAAAAAATATCTGCTTTGGCTGTTCATCAAGCGTGACATCTTGGTGCAGTTCAAGCAGACGATCTTTGGTTTGGGATGGTATTTCATCTCGCCATTGATTTCGACGGGCATTTATATCATCATATTCAGCCGCGTGGCCGGCATCCCGACCGATGGTATTCCGCAGCCGTTGTTCTATCTTTCCGGTGTGTGTCTGTGGAACTATTTTTCGCAGTGTCTGACTAAGATTTCCGAGACTTTTTCCTCGAATGCCGACCTTTTCGGAAAGGTGTATTTCCCGAGGCTGATAATACCGATTTCGCAGATGGTTTCACATCTTTTCAGGTTCTCGATTCAGATGGCGTTGTTTGTGGTAGTTTATGTTGTCTATGCGATTCTCGGCACGCATGTAAGCCCGAACTGGTATCTGTTGCTGTTTCCTGTTCTGGTGCTGATGCTCGGGTTCACGGCAATGGGTTTAGGGTTGATAATCACATCGATGACGACTAAATACCGCGACCTGAAGAATTTCTTCGGTGTGTTTGTGTCGTTGTGGATGTATGCGACTCCTGTGGTTTATCCTATGAGTGTCATTGAGAACGAGACGTTGGCAAACATCATGAGGCTCAATCCGTTGACATCCATCACTGAGGCGTTCAAATACGGTGCCATGGGTGCCGGCGAGTTCAGCTGGGGCTGGCTTGCGTATAGTTTCGGCATCATGGTCGCGTTGCTGCTGATTGGCATATTGATGTTCAACAGGAAGCAGAAGGTGTTTATCGACACTATTTAAGCAGGAGAACAATTCGTTACGAAGGGATGAAAAACATTGATTT
>JAKSMZ010000047.1 GCA_024400355.1 Bacteroidales bacterium | reverse complement strand
GCCAATACAGTCCGACATGGACTTCACAAGGTAACATTGCATTCATGACGGCTGCGAGTGGCGACATGCAGCTTTGGGAAATGGACGCAAACGGTGAAAACAGTCGTCAAATCACTGATATTCAAGATGGTATAACGGGTTACGAATACAGTCCTGACGGGAAACATCTTATCTACACAGCGGAAGTCAAACTCAAGGATCAGGTAGCAGACATCTACCCTGACCTTCCGCTTTCATCGGGAAGAATCAACAATGACCTGATGTACCGCCATTGGGATCAATGGGTTGACACTTACAGCCATGTGTTTTACGCCAAGCTGACTGATGATGTGATTACCGACGGGAAAGACATCATGGAAGGCGAAAGCTGGGAGTCACCGGTGAGGCCGTTTGGCGGTATGGAGCAGATTGCATGGGCTGAAAACGGTCAGAGCATACTTTACTGCTGCCGTAAGAAAGTCGGCAAAGACTATGCAACATCAACGAACACAGACATTTACAAATATGTCATTGCCACCGGCAACACCATCAACCTCACCGAAGGGATGATGGGCTATGACCTGAACGTTACGGTTTCACCAGACGGCAGCAAGATGGCTTGGGAAAGCATGGAACGCGATGGTTATGAAGCAGATAAGCAGCGTCTCTTTGTCATGGATCTTACTAATGGCAACAAGAAAGACTATTCTGTCGGCTTTGACCAGAACGCCACATCACTTACCTGGGCTGATGACGGCAACACCATTTACTTCATCAGCGACATCAACGCCACAGACCAGATCTATTCGTTGAGCCTGAGCAACGGCACTATCACAAAGATAACAAACGGGAAACATAACTTCGTGTCGTTGGCAGTGGCCGGCGACCGACTCATTGCCGGAAAGCAGTCGATGAGCCGTCCGACGGAGCTGTTCAGCGTCAACACCTCAACAGGCGAGTTTGCCGCTATCACTCATGTCAACGATAACATTTTCAGTCAATTAACACTCGCCGACGTTGAAGAGAGGTGGATCAGGACAACCGATGACAAGATGATGCTCACATGGGTCATCTACCCGCCTCATTTCGACAAGAACAAGAAATACCCGACCTTGCTTTATTGTGAAGGCGGACCGCAAAGCACTGTTAGTCAGTTCTGGTCATATCGCTGGAACTTCCAGATGATGGCTGCCAACGGGTATGTCATCGTAGCTCCGAACAGACGCGGTCTTCCAGGCTTCGGTCAGGAATGGAACGAGGCGATCAGCGGCGACTACGGCGGACAGTGCATGAGAGACTATCTCAGTGCCATCGACGCGATGGCAGACGAGCCTTTCGTTGACAACACGAGACTCGGTGCCGTGGGTGCCAGCTTCGGCGGATTCTCGGTGTATTGGCTCGCCGGTCATCACGATGGCCGCTTCAAAGCCTTGATAGCACACGACGGCATGTTTAACCTTGACGCTCAATATCTTGAGACCGAAGAGATGTGGTTCGTGAACTGGGATCTCGGCGGCCCGTTCTGGGACAAGGATAACCCTGTCGTACAATGGTCTTACGCCAACTCACCTCATCTCTTCGTTGACAAATGGACGGCGCCAATCCTCATCATCCACGGCGGCCTCGACTACAGGATCTGCTTCACTCAAGGGATGCAGGCTTACAACGCGGCTGTTCTGCGCGGCATACCGGCGGAGTTCCTCTATTTCCCTGATGAAAACCACTGGGTTCTCCAGCCACAAAATGGCATCTTGTGGCAGAGACGCTTCGCCAACTGGCTTGACACCTATCTTAAATAAGACATAATTTCACACAAAATGCCGGCGCATGAAGAAATCAACTTCATGCGCCGGCTTTCTTTTAACTCTACTCTCTTAACTCTTAACTCTTTTCACCCCTCTCACCGCCTCAGCCTCCAACGGGTTGTCGGGCCAGTAATGTTTCGGATACCTGCGTTTCAGTTCCTTTTTCACTTCAAAATATGTGCCTTGCCAGAAACTGCGCAGGTCTTGCGTGAGTTGGACAGGCTTAAAGCCCGGCGACAGCAACTCCATCAGAACAGGACGCTTGCCGTCGTCAACACGCGGCGTGTCGATGAGACCGAAACATTCCTGAAGCCTCACGCTTACAATCGGATTATCAGCACCTTGGCGGTAATCAACACGAATGCGGCTACCGGTCGGGACCACGATGTGCGACGGCGCGAGTCTGTCAATGATCTGCTGCTGCTCGTACCGGAGCATCGCCCATATAGCGGCACAAAGGTCAATTTTCTTCAGCTCTTCAATGTCAGTTTTCAACCTGCCGCCATTTTCAATATAAAAAGGCAGCCACTCGCTTGTTTTTTTCAATATTGCCGAGGTACTCAAATCTGGAAGTTCAAGCTCTGGATGCCATGATGAAACGGCGGAGATGCGGCGTTGCAGCCGTTCCACATCTTCCGAGAAATCGAGAATATTTAAGCCGTCTTTAGCACAGGCATCACATAAAACCTTGACAATCTGCTTATTGCAATCACATTGGATCTGACGGCTTTCAACAACCAAAGTCCCGATGCACAACTCTTTTCGTGCCACAATTTGACCTTTTTTGCTGTCCCAATAAATGTTGTCGCGCATTTTCGCAAAAGCAGGCAACGATTCTTCCTTTAGCGGAGATGCCAAGAACACATTTCCGCTTGCAGCATTCAACGCTGCAACGGCAAGCCATTCGTGCGACGCGAGGTCATCTTTTGCATTCACGATGACATTGCCGCCACTCGCCAGCTTATATCTCCCGTTGTTATCTAATGACTTGGCTATGCGTTCGGGATAGGCTGAAGCCAAGAGTCCGCCGGTTTCAAAAACATCTGGGATCTCATTGCTGGCTACGGCATGAACAAGACGCAAATATTCATCGGCAACCAAGATGATTCGGTTCCATCTGCCATCAGAGTTGCTCCTTCTCGCCTTGCGCAAAAGCCCAATTCTGGTATTGATGTCGGAGTCTTCCGAAGATGAAAGCTGGTCTTTCTCTTCAAGAACTGCTGCAATGTCAGCTGCAAGAGCATTCTTTCTGTCGTTTTCAGCCGAAATAAGCATCTTTGAAATTCGCGGGTGTGACGGCATCTTCGACATTTTTCTTCCCGTTTCGGTGATGTTTCCATTTTCATCAATGGCATCGAGCACCCGCAACAGCCTTGATGCCTGACTCACGTTGCCTTGCGGCGGTGGTGTCAGCCATGGCAGCCTCATGACCTCGTTTTCACCCCATGCCGCAACGTCAAGCATCACCGGCGATAAGTCAGCCTCAACTATCTCAGGCTTGCGGCTCTCTGCCATCTTATGTTCCGTCGCCTTGGTCCAAAGACGATAACAGACACCTTCGCTAACGCGTCCGGCACGACCTTTTCGCTGATTTGCCATATCCATGCTGATACGCACTGTCTCAAGATGACTTAAACCATTTCGCGGGTCAAAGACCATCGTTTTGCAGAATCCGGAATCAACAACTATTTTCACTCCATTGATTGTCAATGACGTTTCAGCTATTGGAGTCGCAAGTACAACTTTTCGTTCGCCTTTTGCGGAAGGCGAAATCACCGCCCTCTGCTCTTTCAATGAGAGATTTCCGTATAATGGCATGATTTTTGTGCCAGACAATTCATTACCGAGCAAATCACTGCATTTTAAGATTTCGGCCTGTCCTGGTAAAAAAGCAAGAATATCGCCATCGTGTTCACGGTGCGCCCTGCAAATGGCACGAGCCATCTCCTCCGGCATGTTTCTGGTGTCAACATCCTTTTCGGAATTAATGACTTCGACATCAAACATCTTACCTTCACTATTAATGAAAGGTGCGTTCAAGGCGGAGCAGATCTCAGTCGCATCAATTGTCGCTGACATTATCACGATTTTAAGGTCAGGGCGAACTATGTTTTGCGACTCGCGTGTCAGTGCGAGTGCCACATCGGAATTCAGGCTTCTTTCGTGGAACTCATCAAAAATGACGACAGAGATGCCTTCGAGTGTCGGATCGGCAATGAGCATTCTTGTGAGAATACCTTCAGTCACCACCTCGATGCGGGTTTTCGAGGAGACGTTTTTCTCGAAACGGATCCGATAGCCGACGGTCTCTCCAACCCTTTCGTTCAGCAGTGTCGCCATCCGGTCGGCTACCTGTCGTGCGGCAATGCGTCGCGGCTCAAGCATGACGACCTTCCCGCCGCCTTTCATGCCTTCAAGAATCGTCAGCGGCAACAGCGTTGACTTTCCGGCACCAGGAGGCGCAGTGATAACCAGTCTGTTATACTTCGCCAATTTGCGATTCACCTCATCAGCTATTGAATACGCGGGTAACCGTTTCGCTTCGAAATTGTCAATCATTATCCGATTTTTAGATTTGAGCTGCAAAAATAAGAAAAATCAAATTTGGTTTTATAAATTCCGAATGCTTCAATAATTTTCTTAACTTTGCAAAAAATTTGAGCATATAAATATTTTCTGCATATCAAATTGAAAATCAAATAATTACAATATGAGTTCAAACATATCAAAATTAAGAAACATAGGAATTGCCGCGCACATCGATGCAGGTAAGACCACATGTTCGGAGCGTATCTTGTTTTTCACTGGCGTGAACCGCAAACTTGGCGAGACACACGACGGCCAGGCCACGATGGACTTCATGAAACAGGAGCAGGAACGCGGCATCACCATTGCATCAGCTGCCATCACGACACATTGGAACGACCATCAGATTAACTTGATTGACACTCCCGGCCACGTTGACTTCACAGTTGAAGTCGAGCGTTCGCTGAGGGTTATCGACGGAATGGTTGCGGTGTTCTGTGCTGTCGGCGGCGTACAGCCTCAGAGCGAGACCGTGTGGAACCAGGCCGACAAATACCGTGTGCCCCGCATCGCTTTCGTGAACAAGATGGACCGCACCGGTGCCGACTTCAACGAGGTAGTGAACCAGATGAACAAATATCTCGGTGCCAATGCAGTGCCGATTCACATGCCTATCGGACAGGAAGATACATTTGAAGGAATGATCGACCTGATAAATATGAACTCTGTGATTTTCAAGGACAAAGAACGCATCGTCGGCCCCATTCCGGAAAACCTGAAGGAACAGGCGTTGGCAGCACAGCATAACCTCATCGAACATGTCGCCGACTTTGATGATGAGATAGCCGAACTTTATCTCGCTGACGAAGAAATTCCTGTTGAAAAACTGAAAGCCGCAATCCGTATGGCAACCATCAAACTCATGATGGTGCCTGTACTCTGCGGTTCGGCTTACAAGAACAAAGGCATACAGCTTCTGCTCGATGCAATCGTTGACTACCTGCCATCACCAAAGGACCTCGGTGCCATCATCGCCCACGACCCTAACGATGAAGAGAAGACCATTCAGCGCAACCCGATTGATAATGAGCCATTTTCAGCGTTGGCGTTCAAGCTCATCAACGACCCGTATGTCGGACAGCAGACATTTATCCGCGTGTTCAGCGGCAAGCTCACGAGCGGCATGACGGTTTATAACACTAATAAAGGCAAGACTGAACGCATCGGACGTATCTTCCGCATCAAAGCCAAGGAACGCGAGGAGATTACAGAAGCCGGAGCGGGCGAAATCGTGGCTCTCGTCGGAATGAAGACAACCAGAACTGGCGACACCTTATGCGATGAGAATGCACCTGTCATATTGGAAAACATACACATACCGCCAGCGGTCATTGAGATGAAAGTCAATATTGAAGACAAGAAAAACCGTGGCAAACTCGGTGAGGCACTGGCGAAACTCTGCAATGAAGACCCGTCATTCCGCGCCCATTTCGATGAGGAGACCGAAGAGACCATCATCGCGGGCATGGGCGAGCTTCATCTTGAAATCATCGTTGACCGGCTGAAAGAAGAGTTTAAGATTCCGGTGAGTGTCGGAGCCCCGTCGGTGTCGTTCCGCGAGACAATCACCGCGCCGTTTGAGTGTAATTACAGATTTGTCAAGCAGACCGGCGGCAAGGGACAGTTTGCGCACACCGTCATCCGTTTCGAGCCGAATCCTGGCAAAGGCTTTGAATTTGTTGATGTTACGAAAGGCGGCGTGATCCCGAAGGAGTTCATCCCATCAGTTCAGAAAGGATTGCAGACCGCGATGTTGAAAGGGCCGTTCGCAGGTTATCCTGTCGTCGATGTTAAATGCGTACTCGTTGACGGCAGCTTCCACCCCGTCGATTCAAGCGATATGGCGTTCCAACTCTGCGCCCAGATGTGTTTCAAACAAGCATTTATGAAAGCAAGTCCTGTTCTTCTCGAGCCGACAATGAAAGTCGAAATCAACACTCCTGACGACTATATCGGCAATGTCACAGGCGACCTGAACAAACGCCGCGGCCGCATCGAGGCCATGCGCCGTTTCCGTAAAGGCTCACAGAAGGTCGATGCCTTCGTCCCGTTGATGGAGATGTTCGGCTATGCCACAGCACTCCGCAACGTCACGTCAGGACGCGCGAACTATTCAATGGAGTTCCATCAGTACGCTCCGACACCAAAGGACAAACAGGAAGAAATCGTCAAAGAGAGAAACAAAGAATAGAGACAAAAAAAATGAGAATAATATGAAAAAGCAGTACACTCCTGTTACGGCGGAAGAAGCTGTAAAGGTCATCAAGTCAGGCGACCACGTGCATATCAGCTCGGTCTCCAACGCGCCGCAATGCCTCATCAAGGCGATGTGCGACAGAGGCCGTGCCGGCGAACTGAAAAATGTGTTCATTCATCATCTCCACACGGAAGGCGCGGCACCTTACGTATCACCTGAGTTTGAAGGCATCTTCCAGCATAACGCATTCTTCATCGGAGCCAACGTCCGTGAAGGTGTGAAAAAAGGACTCGCCGACTACATCCCCGTCTCACTCAGCGAGACACCGCGACTATACCGTGACAATTACATCCATTGCAATGTGGCGATGGTTCAGGTCACACCGCCCGACAAATTCGGCTGGGTTTCAATGGGACCGGCTGTTGACACGACACTCGCGGCATTGGAGATGGCGGATTTCCGTATCGGAGTAATAAACAAAAACGTGCCTCGTACGATGGGCGACTCAATGATTTCCTTGAAGATATTCGATTATCTCGTGGAAGATGACACGCCGTTGCCGGTGGCGGAAGCAAGTGAGCCTAACGAGCAGGAGAAGACCATCGGCCGTTACTGCGCCCAGCTTATCGAAGACGGCTCTTGCCTGCAACTCGGCATCGGCTCGATTCCTAACGCGGTTCTGTCATGCCTGAAGAACCACAAAGACCTCGGCATTCACACCGAGATGTTCTCCGACGGCGTGCTTCCTCTTGTAGAATCCGGCGTCGTGAATGGCTCATGCAAAGGCCTTAACAGATTCAAAATAGTGACGACATTCGCAATGGGTTCAAAGAAACTATATGATTTCCTTGACCATAACCCATACGTGCTGATGAAAGAATGCTCTTATACCAATGACCCGTTCATCATCGCACAACAGCCAAAGATGATTTCAATCAACTCAGCCTTGCAGGTTGACATATCCGGACAGGTATGTGCCGACTCACTCGGTGCAAGGATCTATTCAGGTGTCGGCGGCCAGAACGACTTCATCTATGGAGCCTCGCGTTCAAAAGGCGGCAAGCCGATTATAGCCATGCCGTCAATAACAAAGAACGGCATCAGCAAGATTGTGCCGTCATTGGCTGAAGGTGCCGGAACTGTCACTACGCGCAATAACATCCATTACCTCATCACCGAATTCGGTGCCGTTGACCTTTACGGGAAATCAATGCAGGAACGCGCAAAACTCATCATATCGGTGGCTCATCCATCAGCGCAGGAAGAACTAGACAAGGCAGCCTTCGAAAGGTTCGGCCCGCATTATTATTATGTGAAAGGCATATTGTAAGCTCATGGCACGATAATTAAAAAGGTGGTAATCGTAATGATTATCACCTTTTTAGTTTATTTATGAGCGATATGTTACTCGTTCACCCTGCCTGGATAAGACTCAAGGGCTTTCTCAAGGAGGAACATGGCTTCCTTCAAGGCATCGCAGTTGAGACAGTAACTGATTCTTACCTCCTGAACGCCGCGGCCAGGTGTTGAATAGAAACCACATGCCGGTGCCAACATGACCGTCTTGCCTTCATAGTTGAAGTCGGTGAGCAACCATTTGCAGAATGTCTCTGAGTCATCAATCGGGAGATGTGCGACGATATAGAAAGCACCTTTTGGGGTCGGGCAGAATGCGCCAGGAATCTTGTTGATGCCTTCAACGCAGATGTTACGGCGCGAAGTGTATTCCTTCACCGTTCCTTCGAAATATGATGCAGGTGTATCAAGTGCGCCTTCCGCTGCAACCTGACCGTATGACGGCGGAGACAGACGGGCCTGTGCGAACTTCATGACGGTACTCATAACCTCTTTATTCTTCGACACTACACGACCGACACGAATACCACATGCACTGTATCTCTTTGATTCAGAATCAATAAGGATGACATTATTTTCGACACCCTTCAGAGTCATCGCCGACACGTGCTTTGCGCCATCGTAGCAGAACTCACGATACACTTCATCTGTGATGAGGTAAATATCATGCTTCTTGACAATCTCACCGAGCTGTATCATCTCTTCTTTTGAGTAGAGATAGCCTGTCGGGTTGTTAGGGTTGCAGATAAGTAAAGCCTTTGTCTTAGGAGTGATAGCTTTCTCAAATTCGCTCATCGGAGGAAGTGCGAAGCCATCTTTGATATCAGACGGGATTGATTTGATCTTCACGCCTGTGATTTTCGCGAAACTCCTGTAGTTTGCGTAAAATGGTTCCGGCGTAATGACTTCGTCGTCAGGGTCCATGATCGTCTGGAACACCATCTGAATAGCCTCTGAACCACCGGTTGTCACGATAATCTCTTCAGGTGTCACGTTGATACCAAGGCTTTCGTAATACTTACAGATTTTCTTTCTGTACGAAAGTTCTCCAGCTGAATTCGAATACTTGATAACCTTTTCAGAGTATTTTTTCACTGCATCAAGGGCATACGACGTGGTCTCAATGTCAGGCTGACCGATGTTAAGATGGTAAACCTGAATACCTCTTTTCTTTGCGGCATCTGATAAAGGGATAAGCTTTCTGATAGGTGAGGCTGTGATTTCCTGACCTTTTTTCGAAATTGTTAGCATAGTATAAATGTTTAGAAATTAATTTTTGTTGAATGGACTTCCTTCACCCGCCTGTTTCAACGGAGCAGCATCTGTCGGTTGAGCCAGCACGACGCCCTTGATATGAAGCTTTATCTCGTTATTAGTCAACGAATTTGAATAAATCGTAACGTATTTGTTAAAGCTGCCAGGGCGGTCTGTATTTTTATATGTCACTCTGATTACATTCTGTTCACCAGGTAAGATCGGCTGTCTCGGCCATTCCGGCACCGTGCATCCACAAGAAGACTTCGGCTGTGTGAGAATCAGAGGCTCATTACCGGTGTTAACGAATACAAATTCATAAGTGCCGTTGCCCTTGAATTGAATGTTGCCGAAATCATGGGCGGTTTCTTTAAATGTAATAATCGGACCATTCTGCGGTTCGGTGTTTTTAGTCTGGGCAAATGTGATGTTAAACATCACAAACAATGCACTAAATAAAGCAATAATTCTTTTCATTACAATAAAGATTTAAAAATTAGCGCGGCAAATATACGTATATTTCTCAAATAAGGTGCAAAAAAAATATTTTATTTTTTTTATAAAAAAATGTTGCACATATTGAAAAATACTGTACTTTTGCACCATCAAAAACGGCGAGGTAGCTCAGTTGGTTAGAGCGTCGGATTCATAACCCGGAGGTCATGAGTTCAATTCTCATCCTCGCTACAATGAAGCTTCAGTCAGTATGATTGAAGCTTCATTTTTTATTTCGCAAAATACATATAATGAAGCACTTCTAATAAAAAGTGACGACGAGCCATCTTTGTTTTCACATCTTGGGATTCGTCGTCACCATCAAAAAACATAATCTTTATATTGATTGGTTTGCTTTGCAAAAGTACTGCCAAAAATAATATATGCAAGTGGTTTTTTCGAAAAGTTATCAACATTTGTGATATTTTTTTCGTCATCATCACACATTTATCTGTCATTTTTATGTTTTATGACAATTAAAATTTTACATAAAACATTATTTTTTATTTTTGCAGCCGCTTAATATAAAGAAATGGAGATAGTTTTGTTTTTGGTAATTGGTTTGGCGGTCGGTTGCATCGGCGCGATGCTTGGCATCGGAGGCGGCATCATCATCGTTCCTTTGATGTCGTTTGTTTTCGGTGCCACACCGCAGGAAGCCGCCGGCACATCAATGTTTGTTGTCCTATTCAACTCACTTAGCGGTGCATTCGGCTATTACAAACAAAAACGGATATGTTGGGATGCGGCGTGGAAGTTCGCCATAGCGACAATACCAGGAGGATTTCTCGGAAGCTACATCGCTCATTACCTTGAAAGCAAGACTCTGTATATCATATTTGGAATATTTTTTGCGATAATGGCAGCAATGATGTTTCTGAAAGCGAACGCCAAAGCCAAGGCTGAAACGGACATGAATATCCCCGAAAATTACAATTGGAAACTCGGCACCATTTGCAGTGTCGCCGTGGGATTCATTGCGAGCATCCTTGGCATTGGAGGCGGCATCATCCATGTACCGATGATGACGTATCTGTTGAAGTTTCCCGTGAAGACCGCCATTGCCACCTCGACAGCAATCCTCACGGTGTCGGCGCTTTCGGGTGCGGTGTCACATGCTGTCCTCGGTCATGTCTTATGGGTTCCGGCTCTCGGACTTGCTGTCGGTGCCGTCATCGGGGCGCAGGCCGGGGTGCGGCTCGCGTCGAAGACAAAGTCATCGCTGCTGATGAGACTCACCGCACTGTTGGTTCTCGCTATGGGCGTGAAATTCGTTTTGAGCGTGGCATGACACCACGAATTTCAC
>JAKSMZ010000046.1 GCA_024400355.1 Bacteroidales bacterium | reverse complement strand
GGAATCTGCGTGACACATCAAGCCAGCGATTTTTTCAAGCCACACTTTGTCTTCATTATCGAAACAATCCAACTTCTCGCTGTCTATGTCAAGTACCGCAACGACCTCATTTTCAACAAACAACGGCACCACTATCTCCGACCTTGACAACGAGCTGCAGGCGATATGTCCGGGGAACTTATCGACATCTGGGACGATGACGGCCTTGGCTTCCAGCCATGAAGTGCCGCACACTCCCCTGCCCTTTCTGATGCGCGTGCAGGCCACAGGGCCTTGGAACGGCCCCAAAACGAGTTCATCGCCAACGACACGGTAAAACCCGACCCACCAGAAGTTGAAAGTTGCCTTCAGACAGGCGGCAACATTTGCCATGTTCGCTATCGCATCAGACTCATTTTCCACTAAAGATTTAATTTGTGGAAGCAGATTTGAATACAGTTCGTGTTTGGTTTCACCTTTGATAATCAATTGTTCAGACATATCCTTTAATTATTTATTCCATAAATCATTTAAATCAGCCCCTGGTAATGCAGCAGGAAAATCCAGGCTGTGAGCGTCACGCTCGACAGCAGCGTTGTCAGGACTATGATGCTGGATGTCAGCACTTCATCGTTGTCCATCGACTTTGCCATGATGAAGCACGTGACTGTCGTGGGCGAGCCGAGAAGTATCAATATCGACACGAGTTCCTGATGGCGGAATCCCATGGCAATGGCAATTGGCAGGAACACTGCAGGCAGCACCACCAGCTTGATTATTGAAGCCACCACCGTCGGCTTGATTTTCTTTATTGCCTTACCGCCGTTGAAACTCGCGCCGACGCATATCAGCGCGAACGGAGTGCCTGTCTGCGCGATGCCGTCAACGGTCTTGTCAATGATTTTCGGAAAATCAATTTCAAGAAACGACGAGACGATTCCTATTATGACTCCCCAGATAATCGGATTTTTCGCCACGTTCACGAAGGCTTTCTTCAAGGTATCTTTCATGCTTTTCTTCTCGCTCATCATATTTTTCCCTTTGAAAGTCAATAAGATAACCGAATAAGTATTGAACAGCGGCACAACTCCAACTATCATTATAGGTGCCATTCCAGGGTCGGAGAACATATTGTCGATAAACGCCATGCCGAGGACAGCTGCGCTGCTGCGGAACGATGCCTGCACGAAAGCTCCGATTTCGTCTTTGTTTTTCATGAAAATTTCCGTAAAAATCCAGATGAGCACAAACATCACCGTGGTGACACCCATGCAATAAAACAGGAGGTCGAAGCTGAAGTTTCCGCCAAGGTCGGCACGCGACAAGTCTTTGAATAGCAACACCGGCAATCCGATTTTAAACACATAATCATTGGCCTTGTCGGTGAAGTTGTCGTCGATGATGCCGGACCTGCGGATGAGCCAGCCGACAATCATTATCAAGAAAACAGGTATCGTCGCGTTTATGCTAAAAACAAAACTATCCACAACAAAAAGCGTTAATTTTTCGGGTTGCAAAATTAACGCTTTTTTCGGTGTAATGTTCCACGCTTTTTAATTCTCGTCGAAATAACTTCCCTTCGCCATCGTTTCATTGAATGCGATACGGTCGTTGTAACGTGCCCTTGACCTTCTTTCGCAAGCGAACATCGCCATTGTTCCCACTTCATTCTCAGCGAAAGCGAGGTGGTTGTCTATAGACATCGAACCAGCCATTCCCTCGACGTCGAGATTGTCGGTGCCGATGAGTGTGAACGTCCAGCCGAGTTTCTTCTGTTTCTCGATGAGGTTTTTCACCATGCCGAGATTGTATTCCGAGCTGCAGTTTTCCTCGCCGTCGGTGATTATCGTCACCAGCACGTTGTCTTCAACGGAGGTCTGCGCATTGAGCATCGCGACACCCTTGCCTATCGCGTCGTAAAGCGGAGTGGCACCGCCCGGACGGTATTCGTTCGGCCCTAATTTACTGACTTTGCCGGCATTCACATTGTCGAAATGCACTTTAAAATGTCCGCTGTCGAACGTGATCAACGTCATCATCTGCTCCAGTTCCGGATGAGCTTCCTGAATCTTGCGGCATGTCTCGATTGTCTCGTTGATGCCCGCCAACGCCTCACGCTGGATGATGCTCATCGACCCTGACTCGTCAACGATAACAAGATTAAACACTTTCTTTACATTGTCTTTCCCCATGTTTTTAACATCTTTTTCCATAATACTGATTTTTAAATTGAAAATTTGTTTGATAACCTTTGACCATTTAAAAGAATTTTCAGGAAATTAATTAAGCAGCACATGAAAAAAATTTGATATTTTTGCAAAACCTCAAAAAAATAATATTTGATTATGGATGACGAATTGATTGTCAAAAAGTTAGCAAGTTACGACTCTTATTACACAAAAGAGTATTTTTACAGATACTGCCGTAAAGCCTACGAGATTTTCGACAGGAAATACCAGTTGAGATACAAGACGGGGCTGGATTTCTACTCACTGGCGCACGAGTATTACATTCATTTGATGACTCACGGTTTCAAGCCGCTGCTTGACCGTCCGTCGAATGTCAAGCTCTCGACATGGATGACCAACGGTTTTCATTTCGTGGTTCTTGATGCGCTGAAGGCGTACAACAAAGAGTTCGCGAACATTTCCGACACCGCATCCGATGACATTCTGGAATACATCCGTTCCGGTGAGCCGGAAGACAACATGATGCAGCAGGTTTGCGAGGCCATATCGCGGCATTACATGCACGACCGGATGATGCAGGAGATCGGAAGCATGATTTTTCATGCCGGTTTCAGCCAGAAAGAGGTTGCCGAACAGTTAGGAATCACTCCGGCAGCCATCAACCAACGCTACAAGAAGATGATGAACGAGGTCGTAACTCCTTACATAATAGAGAATTACGCACAAGGAACGTACGACACGGAATACAACACCGCGACGGTGTTTCACGAGTTCAAAGAAACAGCCGCGGTTTACGAAGCCGCACCGAATTTCTCATTCAGAAAAAAATTTCTATCATTTTGCATTATGCCAGAAAAACAGTACAGAACAACACCAGATCACATTTCATCATTACGGCCGGACGAGGTCTTTGTCTTCGGCAGCAATTTAATGGGTGCCCATGCCGGCGGTGCAGCCTACGCCGCATACAAGCACTTCGGTGCCGTATGGGGCAACGGAGTCGGCTTGCAGGGGCAGTCATACGCCATACCGACGATGCAGGGCGGCGTTGAGACAATCAAGCCGTACGTTGATGGATTCATCGAGTTCGCGAAGCTGCATCAGGAGATGAAGTTCTTGGTCACTCCCATCGGCTGCGGCATAGCTGGCTTCGAGCCGCGCGACATCGCCCCGCTGTTCAACGCCGCAACGGATGTCGAAAACGTGTATCTGCCGGAAAGCTTCTGGAACATACTCCGCTGAGTTTCAGGAACAACCGCCTCGACTCATTCTATCCTCAGGTCCTGGATACCCGTAACCTCGTGTTCGCAGATGCCGTCAGCCACGACGCGCACCGCCTTGACAGGTTTTTCAGGATAGCAGTATGCCCTGTAGCCGTCGAACATATCGTATGTGAACCTTTCGCCTTTGATGTAGTTCTCACCGTCGTATGAATATTCAATATAGCCGTTGAGGATGCCATAGACGGCGAGCGTGTAATAGCCTGTACACATTCCAATCGAATGGCACTCAACAGGTTCGTCGAATGTAAACTGAATGAAGTCGCCTGCCACGACATCACGGCTTGTGAAACAGTAGGTCTCCAAGTCGTAATCGGCAAGTCGGTTGATGTCTTCAAAGAACGGAATATTTGACTCGACTTTTGTCGCCGGTTTCAGATAATGATGCAGCTCAATGTTCTGAGCGCCCCGTGCGATGCTTGAGCGGTCGTTGAAGAACGTTGCGAAGCGGTAATTCTCAGGCGTTTCCGTCGCAATCGGCTCGTTATAGACTGGTGACTCCAGCGTCGGAGCCGTTTTGTCGTCGGTATAGCGTATCGCGAGCAGTTCGTTATCTTTCGTGGCGATGAGTCGTCCGTCCTCATATCTCACCTCTGCCGGTGCGATTCTGAATTTCAGATCCATCGCGTAGAGGCGGTCATATTGAGCGTCAAACAGTCGGTTCTGGAAGTCGTCCCAGCAACGTAGTTCGCGGTTCGTCCAGCCAATCTCAGACAAAGCGAGCAACTTCGGGAACACCTGATATTCGGCGTAGTCTTTCACTTGGAAGCATTCAGCCCATGCGCCGCCCTGCGGGCCGAGAACAAGACCTTTCTCATCATCACTGAGTTCAAAAGCGCCAATCGGGTCGAAGCTGTAAGTCTTTTCGAGCGGAGTGATGCCCGCCCATTTCAGTCCGCGTTCGTCGGCACTCTGTTTCATGTCGAAATACATGTATTCGCCGATGAGCATCACTGTCGGGTGACCTTCCTTCACTGACTTCATGCCGCGTTCGAGGCTCGCCCATGCATAAACAACGGATTCGGGGAGCAGCTCACCGCCGTCTATTATCTCGTCCCAGCCTGCCATCGTCCTGCCGTATTTCGCGAGTATCGCTTCAAGTCGGCGCACGAAACAGTTCTGAAGCTCAACGGCTTCCGTCATGCCTTTCTCTTTCATGAGAGCCTGACAGCGCGGGCATTCCTTCCATGAGTCCATATTGACTTCATCGCCGCCTATATGGAAAATCCTCGAAGGAAACAGTTCAACCATTTCCTTGATGATGTTCTCAAGCATCTCATAGTTTTCTTCGCGACCGATGCACCACACGTTGTTCGACTCCCACTGGCAGCTGTAATGTTTGGTGTTTATGTCACAGAGAATCTCCGGATAGGTGACGGCAACGGCCTTACTGTGGCCAGGCAGGTCAATCTCCGGAATGATGTTGATGTTACGGTCGGCTGCGTATTTCACTATCGCCTTGATTTCCTCTTGTGTATAAAAACCGCCGTTGCGTTCCATGCCGGAGCCGTATGCCGGCTTGAGCAGTTCGTCGGGGCCGCGCCATGCCCCGAGTTCAGTGAGCCGCGGATAGGCTTTTATCTCAACGCGCCAGCCCTGGTCGTCGGCGAGATGCCAATGTAAGTTATTGATTTTGTAATATGACATCGCATCAAGCAACTTATACATGAACTCCGTCCCGAAAAAAGTGCGCGACACATCAAAATGCAGTCCGCGGTAGTGGAAACGCGGAGCATCAGCAATCCTCATCGCCGGAACTTTAACAGCCGTCACTTTTGCTTCAGCACCTTTATTATATACATCAGCCGGAAGCATCTGTATGAGCGTCTGCACTCCGTAAAAAACTCCCGCCGTGGTGCCGCCCTGAATCGTTATGCCATTGCCGTCAACGACCAGCGTATATGCTTCATCATCAGTAATTTCATCATTTATTTCAAGACTTATGAAGTTTTTCTTTGCATTGTTTTCAATAAGGAAATCACCTTCAACGGCATTCTTCAGATATGATTGAAGATACTCTGCATTGAACTGGTTTTCAACATCATCGGAAACGATGACAGTCTTTGCGTCAATCACGAAATTGTCAAAGTCGTGCTGTCCATGTTGGAATATCTCAATGTCGTTGGGTTTTGGCACGATTTCCAGATTTGCCTGTCTTGTGACTTTGTCTGAACAGGCATAAAGCATTGCGGTCATTGCCGCGGCAAATAACAGTTTCCTCATTTTATCATATTTTTGTTTTATCATCTATATTATTGATTATCAATTTATCAGAACTTGAGTCTTTTGCTTCTTCCAGCTTTCAGCGACAGTTCCACCATCTCGTCTGTCACCGGATTCTTGATTTTATACGTTCCGCCGCATTTCGAGTATATCTTTGCTTCAGTGACCTTCCCATCTTTCCAGCAGCAATCCACTACAGCACCTCCGACGGCGCACAGTCCTTTGTAAGTCCCTGATTTCCACGACATTGGAATTGCCGGAAGCAGTTCAATGAAGCCATCGTGACTTTGCAGCAGCATCTCGGCTATTCCAGCCGTTCCACCGAAGTTGCCGTCGATCTGGAATGGCGGATGCGCACAGAAAAGATTCGGGTACGTCCCCGATTTCACATTCCTAACGTCATCGGATACCGCCGGTGACAGCAGACTTGCGAGAAGCCGGCCGGCACGTTCCCCATCGTGAAGCCGCGCCCAGAAGTTGATTTTCCAAGCCCGAGACCAGCCAGTCCCCTCGTCACCGCGACGGTTGAGTGTCACCTTGCACGCCTCGAAAAGCTCCGGCGTCTTATACTCGGTTATCAGATGCGCGGGATGCAGTCCGAACAGATGCGACACATGACGGTGATGCACATCGGTTTCCTTATAATCCTCAAGCCATTCCTGCAAGTAACCGTCTTTGCTTATCTGCATCGGAGGGAAACGCAGCAGGTCTGACTTCAGTAACGCAATAAACTCAGAATCATCATTTTCCAATGAGTCTTTATAAATTATTCCGTTCGCTTCTATCACATTTTGAAACAGTTCTGTCACGACTTGCACATCCATCGTCGAGCCCATGCAGACGTAAGTCCAGCGGCCTTCACTGTCGATGAAGGCGTTTTCCGGCGATGTCGTTGGTGCCGTCACGAGCCAGCCATGCGAAGGCTCTGTAATCATTGCGGAATGGAAAAACTCGGCGGAGCCTTTCATCACAGGATAGACATCTTTCAGATAATCAATATCTTGTGTGTATAAATAATGGTTGTAAAGATGTTGGCAGAGCCATGCGCCGCAAGTGTTGGTAGCGCCCCATGACGGGTCTTCACCTGGTGCCGTGTAACGCCAAAGGTTTGTCCCCCAATGCGCCACCCAGCCGTCCGCACCATAGAACGACTTCGCGGTCTGCTCACCGGATTTCACCAAGCCTTTCGTCAGCTCAACCAAAGGTGTGTACAGTTCCGGCATGTTGCATACATCTGTCGGCCAATAGTTCATCTGCAGATTGATGTTCAGATGATAGTCACCGTTCCACGGGGTCTGGAGCGTGTTCGCCCAAAGCCCCTGCAAATTAGGCGGAAGCAGTCCTTCACGTGTGGACGAGATAAACAAATATCTTCCAAAATTAAAATACAACGCCGCAAACGGCGGGTCTTCTTCGTTCTGATAATCAACAAGTTGCTCTTCTGTCGTCAGCGATAATTTCACCGGTTCTCCAAGATTCAGTTCAACACGGTTATAAAATTTCTGATACGATTTCACATGTTCTTTATGCAATCTCCTGAATGAAAATGACTTGGCGTTTTCCAATTTCTCTTCGACAAAAGAAACACAGTCGTCATTCATGAAATCCGTTGCCGATGAAAAAATCAGCACAACTTCCGTAGCGTTTTTCACAGTTATCTGATTATCAGCGTATCTGACATTTCCGCCTTTATTTTTCACTGAAAGTTTTGAAAGATACCTCACGCCTTCCCCGCCGCCGGTGCCATCATTGAGTTGTCCGTGCATCACTATCGCATCATCAACTGTTTCAAATTCAATTGTTGAAGTGTCTTTTTCACGATTCAGCCTTGCAGTGAGATTTATCACATTATTCTTATCCGCTGTAATGCGGACTATTCCGACATCATTGTTTCGGGAAACGAAATACTCACGTTTATAATTCACTTCACCGACCGAAAACTCGGTGAACGCCGTTGCTGTTCTCAAGTCCAAGCCGCGGCGATAATGTTGGCAATCAGTCTGTTGAGCTGGATTTTTTCCAGTCGTTGAGCCGATATTGCCATAGTCATATTCAATTTCCAGATTTCCGAGTGTCTGGTAACAGCCGAAAGTCGCATCGGCGCCGATGCCATGGTTAGAGCCTTTGTTTCCGCACGTAAACGTCTTATACATAAGCTGTTGTGCCTCATAGTTTTTCCCGTCAAGCAACAATCTGCGTATCTCCGGCAACGACTTCAGAGCTTCGGGGTTCGAGTAGTCAGCCTCCGAACCTGACCACATCGTGATGTCGTTCAAGACGACATTTTCCTTTTTCACCCCGCCGTCAGGCATCATACCGAGACGTCCGTTGCCCAACGGCAGTGTCGCCTCCCATATTTCGGCAGGCGAATCGTACCACAACATATTGGAGCCATCATCATCTGCATCATCGTGAAAATCACAGATAAGAAGTGCCGCCACACAAAAACCCACAATGAATTTCAAGCTGTTACGCGTTTTCCAGAAGACTGCTGTCACAATAATCAGCAATGCGGCTAATATCATTTTTAAAACTGTTTCAAGCATAAAGTAACTCAAAATTTATTTGACAAAATTACGTTTTTTTTCACAATATTAAGTACCTTTGCAGTCCAAAATGTTACATCTTAAATGAAAAAAATTTTTTCAGCCGTTGAGCAGGCTTTTGTCGATAAGTCGGGCGTCAAAGAGATGACGACAACGACACCTTATATTATTACAGAGAGCGTCCCGCAGATGGGTCTGTTGATGGCACTCCGTTTCATCGAATGGGTCGCGCAGAACCCGAATGGAGTCATCTCGCTGCCCACAGGCAAAACGCCACAGTATTTCATACAGTACACTCACGAGATCCTCGACAACTGGGACAGTCAGAGGATTCAGGAAGTTTTGAAAAAACATGGTCTCGGCTCCATCGCCAAACCGCAACTGTCTGGTTTACAGTTCGTTCAGATGGATGAGTTCTATCCCATCGCGCCGACACAACATAATTCATTTTACAATTATGTCAATGAGGTTTATATAAAAGGCTTCGGCCTCGATCCGGATAAAGCATTGCTAATCAACACCGATGAGATTCCTCTTTACGAAGGCAGGTCATACAGAGAGGTCTTTCCCGATTACAAAATCGACCTTGACCTTCGTTACCGCACTCCGAAAACGAGTCTTGAGAAGATCCAGCAGCAGTCCATTTTCCTTATTGACGACTGGTGCGCACGTTACGAGGACAAGATTCACGAGAAAGGCGGCATCGGGTTTTTCATGAGTCCGATTGGCAGTGACGGCCGCGTGGCGTTCAACGTGAGCGGAAGCAACAGATATTCAAACACTCAGCTGACAAAAACTAACTATGCGACACAGGCCGATGCCGCGTCAGACCTCGGAGGCATTGAAGTCTCGAAGAACCGTCTCGTCATCACCATCGGACTGGAGACCATCATATATAACAAGGACGTTGTCTCGTTGATATACGCCGCAGGCGAAGCCAACGCATTCATTGTCAAGGACGCACTCGAATCGCCGAAGATGACGCTGTATCCGGCGACCGCGCTGCAAGGCCTCAGAAACTCACGTTTTTACCTCACTGATGGTGCAGCCTGCCGTCTTGAGGACTCCATAAACCGTTACTATAACACAGGCGATTGGAATTTTGAGAAGACCGTGCGTGCTGTCATCGGATTGTGCAAGAAACTTAACAAATACGCCCATCGTCTCACCATCGACGACCTGCGCAATGACCCCCGCTGCTCGATGATCCCGAACCTCAGCACCGACACCGTGAAGGATGTCATCGCCGCCACGGAGGACAAACTGTCAAAAGGCTCAATACCGCCGCGTAACGAGGTGATTTACAACACCGGCCCGCATCATGATGACATCATGCTCGGCATTCTGCCACTCTGTAACAGACAGACACGTGACGCCTCAAATGAGGTGCATTTCGCCGTGATGACATCCGGTTTCAACTCGGTGACAAATGGTTTCGTCAGAGAAAACCTCGAATACACCTTGGATTTCATCGAAAAAGGCGAGATACAGATGCTCAACTACTCTGATTTCTTTGTGAGCGGTTATAAATTCAAATACGACAAGGATATCTATCATTATTTAGACAACGTGGCTCGCAAAAACGCAGAGGAGATGCGCCGCGGCTTCAGTCACCGCATCGTCAGGGACATCGTGGTGATATGGGGCGTCAAGAACACCGAAGAGCTGAAACGCGTCATCCGCGAGCAGATCGAGGTGCTGAAAAACAGTTACGACGGCGAGAAGAACACCATTGAGATACAACGGCTTAAGGGTATGATACGCGAGTTTGAGGAAGAGCTTGTGTGGGCATACACCGGCACTCAGGTGAAGAACGTGCATCATTTGCGACTCGGGTTCTACCAGGCAAGCCTGTTCTCGCAAGGTCCCGACTACCAACGCGACATCATGCCGATACTCAATCAGTTACGCGAGATAAAACCGACGACCATCAGTGTCGTCATCGACCCGGAGGGCAGCGGACCCGACACTCATTTCAAGGTGCTTCAGGCTGTCGCAGGTGCCGTGACAGAGTGGAACAAGGAAGCCGACCTCTCGAACCTCAAGATCATCGGCTACCGCAATGTCTGGTTTAAGTTCAACCCCGCCGAGGCTACCACATACATACCTGTGTCGCTCAACGCGATGGCTGTCATCGAAAAGTCATTCGCATCGAGTTATCTGACGCAGGTCAAGGCCGAATATCCAAGCCCCGACTTCGACGGCTCATTCAGCGAGCTGGCGGAAAGTATCTGGGTCAAACAGCTGAAAGACATACAGTTAGTGCTCGGAAAGAATTATTTCTACGAACACGAGAATCCGCTCATCAGGTCAACGCACGGACTCATCTTCACCAAGGAAATGAATGTCGGACAGTTCTGCGAGTTTGCCGAAAGCATGAGAAAGAAGGCGCAGTCGGCACTGTAAATGCAAAACAACAAGCGGAAAACTTAAAATTTTTAAAATGAGACGTTTATTCAGGATATTATCCGTGATTGTCGCAGTCATCACCGCGGTGTCATGTTCAAAGACAGATGAAATCACTCTGATTTCCTACAACATCCGCAACAGCGGTGCAAACGACGGCATCAACAGCTGGGAAAACAGGAAAGACCTGACCATCAACATGATAAATCAAGAGAAACCCGACTTAATCTGTATGCAGGAGGTTTTGACCGATCAGCTGGAGTTTGTTTACGATGAACTTCCAGACTACGACTTCATCGGTGTCGGACGTGACGACAGTGTGAGGCGGGGTGAGATCATGGCTATTTTCTACAGGAATGACATTTACAGACTGCTTGGCAACGGCAATTTCTGGCTCAGCGAGACGCCGGATAAGGTCTCGAGAGGCTGGGACGGAGCGTGCCGCCGCATGGTGACATGGGGACACTTTGAGAATCTGAAATCTGGGAAGAC
>JAKSMZ010000045.1 GCA_024400355.1 Bacteroidales bacterium | reverse complement strand
CTCCAAAGCCAGTATGCCGGTTCTCTCTTTATCGTATCTTCAAGATAATCAACATATCTCTGCATCACAGCACCTTCAGGCAGCTCGTTCGGATGCTCGGTGATAAGCTTCACGTCAACACGATATTTCCCAATCCTCTCCTTCACGACTTCATAATAAAGAACCGGCAGATCATATTTCCTCGCGAACCCTTCAGCCCCGCGGATGAACCCCGTGCGACGATTGAGGAAATCAGTCACATAACAACGCTGTGGATTGCTCGGATTCTGGTCCGACAGAATCATGTATGCCGCCGGAATGTGATTGTTCTCGTGATACGCCATCACCTCGCGCACGTTGTCGTGGAAAACCACCTGATCGCCGTAACGCGTTCTGGCTCTGTTGATTAACTTTTCAAACACCTGATTTGTATTGTGCGCCCCCACTCCTATCCCGTGGTGCTTGAACTGCATGTCAACGCTCAAAACCATCCACTCCCAGTTGTTGTAATGACTCGACATCAACACCACGCTCTTCCCTTCATCATAAAATTTATTGACCAATTCCGGATTCGAGCAACGGTAACGCCGCATCACGTTACGGCGGCTCATCGTCAGCATCTTCAGCATCTCCGCCGCAATCTGCGTGAAATGCCAGTAAAATTTGTTTCTTGCCTTCCGTATTCTCTTTTCGTCCCATTCGGGAAATGAATCACGCAAATTCTTATCAATCACCTTCTTACGGTAACGGATCACAAAAGCCATCAACAGATAAAACGGGAGACATATCACATACAGCAACACCAGCGGCAGTATTGACAACGGATATAAAACAAAATAAAACAAAAAATACATCATAAAGTCTTGTGGTTAAGCACTTCCTGTGAAAGTTGCAAATATACAATAAAATTCAAAGAAAAAATTCCCGAATAAATAAAAATGTTTTAATTTTGCAAGCTGATACGATGATGGACGTCGCAAGGTCAATATACAAGACCGCATTCATAGCGAAGAGCGGCAAGACAAGGAAAAACGAGAACATCCACGAATTGACAAGATTCATTCTTAATTGGTTCGTTTTTAATTAAATGCAAAAAATCGCAAGGAAAAATCAAAGTTAGATTGTTAAATCAGAAATTGTTAAATCGTTAAATATGGAAAAAATCAATGAAATCAGAGAAGCTCTCGCTTCTTACGGAATCAAGGACGTAAAAGAAATCATGTACAACCCGTCATACGACAGGCTGTTCAAGGACGAGATGAATCCTGCCCTTGAGGGTTACGAGAAAGGTGTGATGACCGAGCTTGGCGCCGTCAACGTGATGACAGGCATTTACACAGGCCGTTCGCCTAAGGACAAATACATCGTGATGGACGAGAACTCGAAGGACACCGTATGGTGGAACACCCCGGTTTATCCAAACGACAACCACGAGATGAGCGTGAAAGTGTGGGAAACAGTGCGGGACCTCGCCAAGAAACAGCTCTCAGGCAAGAACCTTTACGTCGTTGACGCTTTCTGCGGCGCGAACAAAGACACACGCATGGCTGTGCGTTTCATCATGGAAGTGGCATGGCAGGCACATTTCGTGCTCAACATGTTCATCAAGCCTACCGAAGAGGAATTGAAGAACTTCAAGCCGAATTTCACAGTCTATACAGCTTCAAAGGCTAAAGTCGAGAATTACAAGGAGTTAGGTCTCAACAGCGACACCTGTGTGGCATTCAACGTGACATCGCGCGAGCAGGTCATCCTGAACACATGGTACGGCGGCGAGATGAAGAAAGGCATGTTCTCTATGATGAACTACTACCTTCCTCTGAAAGGCATCGCCTCGATGCACTGCTCAGCGAACACCGACATGAAGGGCGAGAACACCGCCATCTTCTTCGGACTGTCGGGCACCGGCAAGACCACCCTTTCGACCGACCCGAAACGTCTCCTCATCGGTGACGACGAACACGGCTGGGACGATGAAGGCGTGTTCAACTTCGAGGGCGGCTGCTACGCCAAGGTCATCAACCTCGACAAAGAGAGCGAACCCGACATCTACAACGCCATCAAGCGCAACGCTTTGCTTGAAAACGTCACTGTCGATGCCAAAGGCAAAATCGACTTCAAAGACAAGAGCGTGACGGAAAACACCCGCGTCTCCTACCCTATCGAACACATCGAGAAAATCGTGAAGAACGTGCGTCCTGTCTCGGCCGGCCCGACAGCAAAGAACGTCATCTTCCTTTCGGCAGATGCATTCGGCGTGCTGCCTCCGGTTTCGATACTGACACCTGACCAGTGCAAGTACTACTTCCTCAGCGGCTTCACCGCAAAACTTGCAGGTACCGAACGCGGCATCACCGAGCCGACGCCTACTTTCAGCGCCTGCTTCGGCCAGGCGTTCCTCGAACTGCATCCGACAAAATATGCCGAGGAACTCGTGAAACGCATGGAGAAGAGCAACGCCAAGGCTTATCTCGTCAACACCGGCTGGAACGGCACAGGCAAACGCATCTCCATCAGAGACACACGCGGCATCATCGACGCCATCTTAGACGGCTCGATAGAGAAAGCTCCGACAAAGAAAATCCCATATTTCGACTTTGAGGTTCCGACAGCATTGCCGGGCGTTGACCCGAAGATCCTCGACCCGCGCGACACCTACGCGAACGTCGGAGACTGGAACAGGAAAGCCGAAGACCTCGCAGGCAGGTTCATCAAGAACTTCGGAAAGTTCACGACGAATGAAGCTGGCAAGGCCCTGGTGAAAGCAGGACCGAAATTAGGTTAAAAGACGAAAGACTGAAGTTAAAAGAAAAGGGCACCTCGCGGTGTCCTTTTTCATTGCAAGCGATTTTATTTGATATTTAATCAGTTCAGCATTACCGGCATGAGGAGCATGAGGATGTCCTCATCTGCATTCTGGTTGTCAACCGGAGTGATGATACCGGCGCGGTTCGGTGCCGACATCTCGATCTGTATCTCATTCTGGCTGAGGTTGGCGAGCATCTCCTGGAAGAACTTCGAGCTGAATCCTATTTCCATATCCTCACCAGTATAGTTGCAAGTGAGACGTTCCTTGGCTTCGTTTGAATAGTCAAGGTCTTCAGCTGTAAGTGTCAGTTCCTGACCGCTGATTTTGAAACGCACCTGATGTGTTGCCTTGCTCGAGAAGATGGCCACACGTCTGATAGCCGAGTTAATCAGTTGTCTGTCAACGATAAGCTTATTCGGGTTTGTTGCAGGGATGACAGCCTCGTAGTTAGGATAGCGGCCTTCAATCAGGCGGCAGACGAGGTTGTATTCACCGAATGTGAATGATGCGTTAGTGCTGTTAAACTCAATGCGCACCGGTTCGTCGGCTTTGCCGGCGAGTATGTTCTTCAGCTGGTTGATAGGTTTTTTCGGCATGATGAATGACGCGTTCACATCCGACTTGACGTCCATCCTTCTGTAACGGACGAGCTTATGTGCGTCTGTCGCCACAAAGGTGAGGCATGTGTCGTTCATCGACATCAGGACACCTGTCATGATCGGGCGTATCTCATCATTGCCTGTGGCGAATATTGTCTTCTCGAATCCAGATGCGATGACATCAGCAGGAATCTCCCACGTCATCTGATCTGTCAGCACAGGGACCTGCGGAAATTCGTCGCTCTTGTGACCGACCATCTTATAGCGTCCCTCGCCTGTTGTCAGCTCTATCGCCATCGTGGTCTCATCAATGTTGAACGACACCGGAATGTCAGGGAAGTTCTTCATCACATCAATGAGGATGCGGGCAGGGATTGTCACACGGCCGGCACCTTCAACCATATCGGGTTGAATCGCCACCGTCATTGTTGTCTCAAGATCTGACGCTGTCACGCGCAGTCTGTCTTCCGAAATGTCAAAAAGAAAATCATCAAGGATTGGCAGTGTGTTGCTTGAATTGATGACTCCGCTGAGTGCCTGAATGGCTTTTAACAGTTTTAAACTCGATAATATAAACTTCATAATTCCTAATTTTTCAAAGCGCTAAATTACAACTTTTAATCTAATTTGAAGCAAAAAAAATAATATTTTTTTCATCTTTTATTTTCCCCTGATATACTTCAATTTCAGCAGCAAACTGTTCACATCGGCTTCCTGTCCGGGTCCGTATTCATACGACTCTTTCGTGACATTATCGACGACACTGCGTTTTTTCCTGTCAATCTTTTCAAGACAGTTGTTGAGGTATGCATCGGATGTCAAAACCTCAATTTTCCCGCCGCTGTGCTTTAAGAACATCCATTGTCCATCCTCATTTTTCAGATAGAATATGAATGTCGGGACATCGCTGTAATCAATCAGCACTGACGCTTCATAATAATTTTCCACATCAAAACTGTTGAAACCGTTGATGTAAATTTCTGGTTCACTCACGAAACAATGGAGACTGCTCACCCATTTCAGGCTCAAGTCGCTCATTATCACGCCAACATCATTTTTATAACTCGCCCTCAACATGCCTTTCCCGTCAGGTCCGAACAACATCAGAGCAATATTATCGGCCAATTTTTTATCAAATGTAAAATCAAGCAGCGCCTGAGTCTCTATTCTTATTTCATCATTTTGGATGTCATAGGCAAACATGCCATCAGTCAGGAAATTGAAATATTTTGTATTGATTCCCAAATCAAACTCTCCTTCTCCAAGGACGAAGCAGCTGTCGGTCTGCAGTATAATGCCTGAGTTAATAAAACCATTATAATCCGAATCAAAATACAGTTCGTCGCTGAATGCCAAGGCAGTTTTATCCGGCTCATAAACCGCATTTCCGGTAAAGAACTCCACGAAAAACTCTTTGTCATCTTCATCATAATACAAACCGCACCTGGGGGTCAGAGTGTCGTTGTCCAATGGCAGGTACATATTATTTGAAACGGTATCAATTGGTGCTTTAAACCACTGATAATCAGTAAGGCACTGATTAATCATCTTAAGGCAGCCATCAAACCTTATACCTTTATCTCCTGATTTGAATGACATGTCACCTTTGAAAATGTAATCGCGGTTTATCAAGAAGCCATCCGTTTCTTCAACCTTTCCGAAACCGACGGTCACGCCTGTGTCGTCAGGATGTATCTCATTGAAATACAGAGGTATAACATTATTATCCGGATCAACATAATCCACATATCCCCTTGCAAAATACTTATTTCCACCAATGGAATCGATTCGGGCGTCATGTACGGTGATTGACTGGCCATGAATTGTCGCGGCACCGGCCGTCTGAATGTTTGCATTTTCCTTTATTTGCAAGTCACCATCAGACAGCAATACCACGGCATCAGCAACAGAGATGGAAGCAACATCATGGGCCAGTATCGTATTATCCTTAAAGCTGTAATCCATATTTCTTATATCAATTGCAGGTATTACGACACTCGAATCAGCTGGCATGACCGGTTTGCCGTATTTACTTGACAATGACACAGTTCCGTCATCAAATCGCCATTCGGCACTGTCAGACCCGCACATAACCTTATTCTTCGCAAAAATGATATTGCTGTTGCCGCCAACGCTTTTGAACGATCCGGTTCCTTTATCAAAATCGACTGAAAATGAATAATTTGACGCCAGAAGACTTTCCGTGCCATCATCATCATTGACGGCCACATCTGCCGAACCTGCGACAAAGGAATTGTTTTTGAAAATGAAATTGTCTGATTTCACTGTCGTGCCATGCATATCCAGCACTCCTTTGCCGTAAAAACCATTTTGTTCAAGACGAGCCTCACCTCTAAAAGTGCAATTGTCATACAACTTGAGTTCATCATCCAAGGTATTGACAAACATCCTGTTATCTTTGGTAATCATTTTAATCTCAACAGAATCGGCAGCGGCATACGGAACAGAGACCATATCATCCACAGCCAGCATCTCAAATCTGCCGTGCATATATGCCATTGTATCATCAAAAGTAACAGAGTCGGACTCCGCGAAAGCTGACATAAAACTCAGGGTGCCGTTGCCATAAAATATTTCATTGATCAGCTTCACTTCGTTGCTGAATTTTGCGTTACTGTTCACAATATCCAATCCTTCTTTGTCTATACCGTGTGTAAAACCAAGCGAATAATCGTCTTTCACGATAAGTTCATCCTCGAAGTCCATAAAAACGCCGCTTCTCACCGTCCCTTTCAAATTCAAATTCGATGTGCTGAATGTAAACAGGCTGTCGATATTAAACGGCGGCAGTATGAACGACACGCCATTGAAGTCAATCTGTGATTCTTTGTCACAGTCAAAAACCGGATAACCGGCATTATCGGCCAAGCCCGACTTGTTTGAGCTTTCATCAATGTAAATCTTTCCTGAAACATGAGATATAACATCTTTAACTCTCACATAATCAGCATCACCGATCTTATTTTCGCGATTTTTTACAAAAAACACTATTGAATCGATTGCAGGAAGTTCAATGACGAAATCAGAATAATCGAAACGGCTTGAATGTGTATGAAACTCAAACAGCCCTGCCATCATCTTACCCGAAAACTCAAAGTCAAGGTCTTTTTTCACAACGATGGACTTATCATAAGGGATAATCTTGACATTCTTTGCATTACTGACGACCACATTACTCACGCCATTGACAGCCAAATCGTTATTTGACAAATCGAGCACCATATTAGGCTGTCTGTTTGTCGCATACGACTCTATCCTTATCACATCATAGTCAGTCTCCCCACTTCTCGCACTTACGACCCCATACAGCATTTCGGTCGGATAAGCGATTTTATTTTGTGGGTCATACGACACATACCCTTGTTCGGCGAGACGCATCAACATTGCCACCACCTGTTCGACATTTATTTTCAAATACATTGCAAACAGCTGCAAATCAACCACATCAGTATCGTATTTCATCAAATAGCCGTGCACGAGAGACAACGGGTTGTTTTTGTCAATGCCCTGCAGCCTGTCCCAATCCATTTCGTTGTAGAAATTCATTGACTTTAAATATGCCCTGCTTTCCTGAAATTGCGTCAAAAACTTATGGAATCTTATTTTATTTTCGTCTAAATTCCACAGCATCGCCTCCGAAAAAATACATATCCCGTGATATGTATCAACGTACGGTCCGTTACCGACCATCTTGTTGGGATTGTAAACAATCATCTCGCGTGTTGCATCATCGTACATCAGACTCTGCCCCCAGTGTGTTATGGAATCATTTCCAAGATAGACAACCATTGACGCATTGTCGGCATACAGCTTATCACCGTTGACGACAAACGATTTGGCAATGAATCTGGCACGGGCAGCGTTATCAAAACTTATCGTCATTATGGCTTGGCTTGAGCCATTTGTAAACACACGCTTGTCAGGACCGATGTTGTTTGCATGTCCGACTAATCTGATATTGCCGAAAACAGTTGTGGACTCGCCCTCGTCCTTATCAGACTTGAACGCCTGTAATTTTGACAAATCATCTTTCGGAAGCACGCCGGTTGCGTTTTCAGTCATAAAACTGTCTTTATCTGAAGCGCACGCCAGCGTCACTTTACCGGCAGACACAAAAATCAAGACTGACAAGAGCAAGACCCTGGTCAGTACATACTTCCAATCCGATTGGAACAAGCCATTCAACTTATCCACTATTATTTGATTTTCAATTATTTAACAAAAACAGCTGCCGTCCATTCGTTTTTCTTGACATGATTCAGATATGACAGTCCGAGACGTTCTGCTTCTTTTTTAATCAGGATGAGGTCGGATTCATAAAAGCCGCTGAAGAAGATCTTTCCGTTTTTCCTCAGGCATTTCACGTATTCTTTCATATCCCGAAGGAGGATGTTTCGGTTGATGTTTGCGATGATTACATCAAATTGTCTGTTGTTCAACGAGTTGGCATCGCCGAGTTCAACCACGATATCATTTTCGCCGTTCATCTTGATGTTGTCGAGCGCATTACGATAAGCCCATTCGTCATTGTCGATTGCCACCGTCAAAGCCGAGCCGAGTTTCTTAGCGAGGATGGCGAGAACACCTGTGCCGGACCCCATGTCAAGCACATCTTTCCCTTTGAAATCTTCGGTGAGCATGAGCTTGATAATCTGTGATGTCGTCTCGTGGTGCGCTGTTCCGAACGACATTTTCGGTTCAATACAGAGGTCGTATCTGTAGCTGTTGTCAGGTTCGTGGAAAGGTGCGCGGATGCGGCATGTTTCGTCTATTATTGCCGGTTCGTACGATGCCTCCCATGTGGCGTTCCAGTCCTGGTCGGGAATCAGTTCTTTATTAACAACCTGAACGTCAGCGAGTTGTTCCATCTGAAGCAATCCGTCAAGTCCTTCCTTGTCGAAAGCAGTCTCGGCGCAATATGCAGTGAAGCCGTCATCAGTATCCATGAAGCTGTCGAATCCTATTTCCCCGAGCAGTTCGACGAACATATCCTTGAGGTTCTCGTTTCGCGGATTCGAGAAAGTATAAGCCAGATAATTCATTATCAGATTATTTTGATGCCTGTTCGCAGATGCTCACGAAATCCTCTGCCTTGAGTGATGCGCCGCCGATGAGGCCGCCGTCAACGTCAGGCTGCGCGAAGAGTTCGGAGGCGTTCTTTGCGTTGCAGCTGCCGCCATAGAGTATATGTTGCTGGTCAGCAAGGTCTTCGCCGTATTTCTCTTTTATCAGGCCGCGGATGAAAGCGTGGACTTCCTGTGCCTGGGCTGGAGTGGCGGTCTTGCCTGTCCCGATGGCCCAAACCGGTTCGTAAGCGATGATTACGTTTTCAAGGTCAGCCGCTTCGAGGTGGAACAGTCCTTCTTCAATCTGTTTGCGTATGACATCAAAATGGATGCCTTTTTCTCTTTCCTCAAGCACTTCGCCGACGCAGAAAATCGGCACGATCTCGTATTTGAGCGCCTGATTGACTTTCTGCGCGAGGGTCGCGTTGTCTTCCTTGAAATATTTGCGGCGTTCGCTATGGCCGATGATGCAGCAGTTGACACCAATCGAGTCGAGCATCATTGCGGAGACTTCGCCGGTGTATGCGCCCGAGTCAAAAGCTGATACGTTCTGTGCGCCGACTTCGAACAGTTCATGTTCGGCGGCTTCATCGGTTGCGAGTTCGAGATAAGGGAACGGCGGGCATATTATGACCTCACATGAAGGCTGTTTGTCATCCAAAAGGTTTTCAAGGTCTTCGATAAGCATCTGTGCCTCGTCGAAATCGAGGTTCATCTTCCAGTTACCGGCTACTATTTTGTTTCTTTTCATGATATTATGATTTAGTTTGATTCAAGATTTATGATTCATAGATAGTTTTTAGCCGGAACATGACGAATGACATTGTCCTTTCCGCAGACAACAATATCTTCATCGTTTCTGGCTTTCTCTTCGAGCATCTCCCGCTCGGCGATTTTAAGGCCATCTACAATCTTTTTTATCATTTCATCATGTTCTTCTGTTGACATAACCTAATATTCTTGCGTAACAATTGGGGCCGCTTATGATATACAAGTTTTTCTCTCCCATAATGGCGCAAAGATAGTAAAATATTAGCGATTGGCAGAATAATTTTTATTACAATTTTGTTTTTATTTTCACCCCGATTATTCACGCCAAACCGAGCGCACCGTATTTGTCCGTAAAACGACATTATCGTCCGTCCTGCGGCGGCTGGAGAACTGCCACCAACTACACTCTCAACTCTCCACTCTCAAAACTCCAAACTAAAGACTAACACCACGAATTGCACGAATGACACGAATGTATTCTACGACCCAATGCGACAGATGTTGTTTTTCATTTGACCACCATGGTTGTACTCCGTGTGCCGGAGGCACACTACACTATTAACCCCATACGCAGTGCAGTGTGGGGCGAGGAAGACACGGCAGGAACAAACCCTCGACGTAACAGACGTACAGACGGGGCATGCCCCGTCTCTACACTCTCAACTCTTCACTCCCAACTCTCAACTCTCCAAACTAAAAACTCAAAACTAAAGACTCAAACAACGCTCCACTCCACGATGTTCCGCTTCTCCGACGAGAACGCGACTCCGACTTTAAACAGTTTCCTCGAATCCGCGGCGTAAGGCTCCGCATAGCCTTTGTCGTCAATCTGCTTCAACGCCTCAGCTGCCGTGCCGTCGAGCTTGAACTCGAAGATATAGACGTAGTCGGCGGTCTCAACGATCATGTCGGCTCTTCCGCGGGAGTTCGCTTTTTCAGTTAAAGTTGTGTAACAGGATAAAAGTCTGAATATCAGATAGAAAGTATAATGATAGTGGCTCTCGTAGCTCCACGCGCGTTCCTGATAATTGGCGTTGTAAGGTATGGAGGCGAAAAAGCCGGAGAGCGCGTCGCGGAGGTCATCGAGGCGGCATTCGCGGAACATATCAGACATGTTCTGAATCAGCGAATCGGTGTTCGCCTTCATGGAAAAATAACTGTTGGCGAGCAGTGTCACGAAGCCGTCTTTCACTTCCACATTTGGGTAGTCGAGGGTGTAAAGCGTCTTCATGCCCAAGCCTCTCCTGAAGTCTTTTATCGTGAGGTAGCCGCTCTGGTAAATCATCGCCAAAGGGTCTTCCGCGTCGGCCTTGTAATCCATGAAATATTTGCTGTCGTACTGGCGGCCCAGTATCTCCTGCATGTCGGTCTTGTTGCGGTCAAGCAGGCGCATCAGGTAGGTCGGAGTGCCTGTCGCGAACCAATAGCTGCCCAACTCCCTTGACGACAGCGCGTTGAGGACGCTGTACGGGTTGAAGATGTCGAGCATCCTTGTCGAGAAATGGTAGCCGTCGTAGCACCTCTTAAGCTCGGCATACATCTCATCTTTCGTACAGCCGAACCCTTCAGCCATCGCCGCCATCTCACTGTCGAAACAGCTCACGAGCTCGTCCTTCGTGATGCCGCACAATGCATCAAATTCGCTCTTCATGCTGATGTCCTCCGGCTGGTTGAAGCCGCTGAACACGCTGACTTGCGAGAACTTGGTGACTCCCGTGAGCAGCACGAAGCGCAGGTGTTCGTCGGCGGCCTTGAACGTGCCGTAAAATTCTTTCAGTACGGCGCGGTTCTCGGCTTCCATCGGCTCCATGAGCACATCAAGAAGCGGCTTGTCGTACTCATCAATGAGAACGACGCACTTCCGGCCGGTCTTCTCGTGCGCCATCTTAAGCACATTTTGGAAACGTGAACCGATTTCCGGAGTGTCTATCAGCAGGCCATACTCCTTTTCCCACAGCCTGAGGTTGGTGTCGATGATGTTTTCAAGCGCGTCAGGCTTGATGAACCTCCCAGTCGAGAAATCTATCCTGAACACCGGATATTGCACCCAGTCCTTCTC
>JAKSMZ010000044.1 GCA_024400355.1 Bacteroidales bacterium | reverse complement strand
TCATGGTCGTGCTCTGCGCCGACGATGCCGCACAGCCTGTCGTGAACACCGGAACGCTGTATCAGTAGGAGATTGAGGAGTTTAAGGAGATTGAGGAGTTTAAGGAGATTGAGGAATTTTAGGTAATTAGGAATTTCATATAAAAGCTGATGTTATGGAAACGTTAATTTCTTCAATGATAGTCACATTGTTGGTTTATTTGACCGTGGTGATTGTGTCTGTGATATTTTTTATCAAAAAAGCACCTAAATACGTTGTCGCTGAAGACGGTATTTTTGTTGATGACCTGTCATGCGCCATAAACATTCCGAACAATACCATCAAATCCGTGAAATTAATTGACAAATTGCCGAAAATCATTGTGAAAAATAGTGCGACCAAATGGAGAAACATTCGTAGAGGGAACTTTATGGTCAAACTCGACAACGGTGTCAAGGAATCGCTGCTATTAATTGAAGACTATACTAAATGTCCTGTTATTGAATTGGTTACAACTTCAAATCTCATTTATATTAACCTGGACGATGAAGAAATGACAAGGAATTTGTTCGGCGAAATTACTGAAAAAGTTAAGATTGTCGCGGCTGACGAACTCGTTGTCTATAAAGACAAAAGGACGCAAAAAATATGGTGGATAATTTCAGGAATTATTTTTGTCACGACAGGTTTGTACATGTTTGCTGTACATAATATTTGCTGTTCATAATATAGGGTAGGTATGTCTATCGGATTGATTGCTTTGATAGGATTAGTTTTGTATTACATATTTAAAAATTAGAAAAATGAAAAAATCTCTCATATTCACACTTGTGGTCTGCCTCGTGAGCTGGGCGTTCGCAGCCTTGATGTATTTCGGAATCGGAATCCATAACACTACAGACAAGCCGCTTCTTTACACACTCTGCGCGACATTTTACATGATCCTGCCGATGCTTTGCGCAATGACGATGCAATTAATTAATGGTGAGAAACTCGGCGATACGGGCTTGCTCAAATTCAAAATCAACTGGATTTGGCTCGTCGCCTGGATTCTTCCGGTTTTGATTGTCGCCGTGACAGTTGTCGTCAACTCATTCATGCCCGACACGGAGTTGGGGCTTCATGTGCCGCAGATTCCGAACATCGAAGATTTTCCTGAAGAACAGCAGGAGATGATGCTGAAGATGAGCAATCCGAAGTTCGTGATTCTGACGACTTTGATTTCAGGCTTGATTGCCGGAATAACAATAAACGCTCTTTTCGCTTTCGGTGAGGAGTACGCTTGGCGCAATTATCTTGTCAATGCATTGAAAAAGAAGAACTTCTGGGTTGTATGCCTTTTTGTCGGAATTGTCTGGGGCATCTGGCATTTCCCGATTATCCTGATGGGGCACAACTATCCGGTTCACCGTGTTGGCGGCGTCTTCATGATGATCGCGATGTGTCTCGCATTGACGCCGATAGAGGTTTATTTGGTCTTGAAAGCGAAATCGGTTTATCCGGCGGCTATCTTTCATGGCACTTTTAATGCTCTTGCTGGAGCTAACATGTTGTTTGTCAGTGGCGGAAACGACTTGCTCAACGGATGCCAAGGCCTTTCGGGAATCATCACGATGTTGGTCGTCACCGCAATTGTTTTCATAATCGACAGATTCTTCACCGAAGACAACATCATGTCAAAAACGGTAGAGGAAGCAATGAGCCAAAACAATATATCTGCTGGAGAAAATTAATTATGGCAAAGGAAAAAGAAAACACGAAAAATTTCGTTCTTCGTCTCGACGCCAAGACTATGGAGGCTGTCGAGAAGTGGGCCGCCGACGATTTCCGCTCCGTCAACGGCCAACTGCAATGGATTATAAATGAAGTACTTAAAAAGAACAAAAGAGTTTAGTTAAAAGTTAAAAGATTAAAGTTAAAAGAGATGGAAATTTCAACTGTCATTGAGTATGTACTTATAATTTTGGTGTTCGGGATGTATTTCGGAATGCCGTTCATCGCAAGGGAATTTGAGAATCTCGACAGACGCATTAAGGCGATTAAAGTGATGAATATCATTTACTTGACATTCACAATCGGCTTGATTGGATACATCTTATATGAGCTTTGTGGCGGTGACTTTATCTTGAGCGGCGAGTTCAAGGCGACGAGAGTCTGCCTCATCGTTGTATCAGTCATCATGTTCTGCTACAGCTATTTTTTGAAACAGAAAAACTGGAAGAAATAAAAACCGTTGATTATGATAGAATTATCATCAAATACCGCTGTGGCGAGCGCAATTGTGTTTTTTCTTTTATTGCCGACTCTCATCAATAAAATCCGTGATGTCGATTGGCGCGAGCGATTGTTTGTGCTTTCAAAAGTGCTTGTGATTGTTGCATTTGCGGCATTCGTCGGTTTGGTCATCTACGAATTTCTGACTGCTGGAGAAATAACAAAGGCTCAGGTGACAAAAACGGTCGGGATGGTTTTTTCGCTGATGTATTCCTACTGGCGGCTTTATTTCCTGAAAGGGAAGGAAATGCGGGTGAAAGAAAATCGCGATCGTTGGAAAACGCGCGCAAAAAACTTGTGAAGCTTGTGTCAAAAAACTCGTGCAACTTGTGTTAAAAAAATATGAAAAATATAATTTCAAATATAGAAACCATCATCAAAACTTGGAAGTTTTCGCTACTCGACATGGCTTGCGGCGACATGATTATCAAGGCAGTGTGGATTTTCAACACGAAACTTGACACCGAACTGATGGGTGAGAAACTCTCCGTTTTGCTTGGGAAATATCCGTTTTTAGCCGGTCGTCTGAAATCAGCAGACGGCATTTCGTGCAGCAACGAAGGTTGTCAGTTTGATGTCGTCGAGCGTCAAGATATTGGAATAAAAAATGTGCTGAAAAGTCAGCATATTCATGATGATTTTTCGTTGAAGTTGAATATCAGAGATTTCAAGGCGGGCAAATGCGCCCCGATGACAGTCTGTGTCACGAGTTTGAGCGAAGGGGCGGTTCTTTCCGTCCAGATGGCACACATCTGCATGGACGGACGTTCGTTTTACAAGATGATGAACGAGTGGGGCAGGCTTTGCCGTGGCGAAAATGTTGATATTCAACAGAATGTGCAGTTTGAATTTCCGAATGTTGACTTCATGACAAAACCTCAAACCGCAGCGATTTTAGAGAAGAAAAAATGGACCAAACTCGGCTTCAAGGACCTTGTCAAGATGTTGATTTACGGTGCGTCGAAAGACTCGAAGGTGAGCTGTACACCTTTATTAATTGATGGTGACAAAATCAAGATGCTGAAGGCCGTTGCAAGTCAAAAAACAGGTTGCGAAATCAGCACAAACTCTGTCATGTCGGCTGTCATCGTGAAAATGGTCATGAATCTGAACGGTCTCAATGGAAAACGTGACTATTCGTTGCTGACAGTCGCTGATATTCGCGGAAGGTACAAAAATATCAATGCCGATTATATCGGGAACGCGTCAAACAACATCGTAACTCATTCGTTGAAAGACGATTGTGATGTTTTTGAACTTGCGAGGCGGATACAGGAAAACGTCGGCAGATATGCGGAAAACAAAGACGGGGCGATGGACGAATATGTTGATTTGTGCATGAATTCTCTGAAACACAAACTCCCGTATGTCGCCTTCGACTTGCCAAAGATGAACTCGAAAAAACCGACGACAGTGTATGTCAACGACCAGCATAAACTGCAGGTCTATGATTTGGATTTTGGCAATGGCAAGCCAGTGATTGCTTTCCCGAACGACCTTCCAGACATGGTCAAGATATGGCCTGCCAACGACGGGAAAGGTTCGGTCTTGCTGTTTTTCAAGGGCTATCTTGCGAAAAACATCATCAGAAACGGCGGTGTTGACGAGATGCTGAAAGAGATAATGGGATTTTGAAGTCGCACTATTCCTCAAGCCATTCCCAGTCGGTCACCAGTGTGGATTTCCGTTTCGTGCAATCGTCGTTTTTGCACTTGAAGCTGATTTCGTGTTTGTCAAAATTCACTTCGTATGCGCCAGCTGTATCCTTGCAGGGGTCTTGCTTGTTTGAGAAAGTGACGATGTCGTTCTCTACAAAATATGTGCCAATGATGGGTTTGCCGCTGTCAACGCCCATGAAATCAATGCGATACTCGAAATCCTTCATCGTGAGGACCGCGCCGCCGGTGGTGCTCATCCAGCAGCCTTCGATGCTTTTTGCAACAGCTGATTTTTCAATTGGTCGCGTGACCGGTTTTTTCTCCGGCTTGATGACTGAATCTTTTGGCGTTTGCTTATTTTCTTCTTTAACTAATTGTGTCTCAGTTTTTTGATTTTTGTTTGAATTGTTTTTCGGGAAGTATTTAAAGGCAATGAAACCAACAAAAACCACAACGAAAATGATTATTAAAATCTTTGTGAAAATATTGCCTGACTGTTTCTTCTTTGAAGTGCTTTTCTTCTTTTTTGATGCTTTTTTTGCCATGTCTCTTTTTTTTGCAAAGATACATATTCCCATCGAATAATTTCGTAACTTTGCACCGAAAATTTTCAAAAATATGCAGGAAACAATTCTGATTTTGGATTTCGGTTCGCAAGTGACGCAACTTATAGGCCGTCGCCTCCGCGAACTCAATGTTTATTGCGAAATCCATCCCTACAACAAAATACCGGAAATCACAGATGACATCAGAGGTGTCATTTTAAGCGGAAGTCCGTCGTCAGTGCGCGATGAGAAGGCACCGTTCGCCGATTTGTCAAAAATCAAAGGCAAACTGCCGCTGCTCGGCATCTGCTATGGCGCACAATTTATGGCTTGTCATTTTGGCGGTGAGGTAAACTCTTCACTGTCAAGAGAATACGGCCGTGCAATGCTGACGGTTATTGAAGAAGATTCACTGTTATTCAAAGGCGTGTCGAAAACAAGTCAGGTGTGGATGTCGCACGGCGATACGATAGCCAAACTGCCTGCAAATGCACATGTTATTGCAAGCACCGACAATATCGAAAACGCTGCCTATAAGATTGATAATGAAGATACTTACGCGGTTCAGTTCCATCCGGAAGTGTTCCACAGCAAGGAAGGCCCGAAGATGCTTGAGAACTTTGCGATGACAATCTGCGGCTGCCACGGCAACTGGACACCGGATTCGTTTGTTGACACAACCGTTGAGGCGATGCGTAAGAAACTCGGTGACGACAAGGTCATCCTCGGACTTTCAGGTGGCGTTGACAGCACTGTCGCCGCCGTTCTTCTGAACAAGGCGATAGGCAAGAACCTGACATGTATCTTCGTCGATAACGGTCTGCTGAGAAAAAATGAGTTTGAAGATGTTCTTGATTCATATAAGGATTTGGGACTCAATGTCATAGGCGTTCATTCCGGTGATTTGTTCATGAAGAAGCTCGCCGGCGTGACGGATCCTGAGGCCAAACGTAAGGCGATAGGTGGCACTTTCATTGAGGTTTTCGATGCAGAGGCCCGGAAGATTCAAGGCGCGAAATGGCTCGCACAAGGTACTATCTATCCGGATGTCATTGAAAGCGTGAGCGTTAACGGTCCGGCATGCAAGATCAAGTCGCATCATAATGTCGGCGGCTTGCCAGAAAAGATGAACCTGAAAATTGTCGAGCCGTTGCGCACTCTGTTCAAGGACGAAGTGAGAAGAGTAGGTCGCGCCCTTGGCATCAAACGCGAATTGGTCGGGCGTCATCCTTTCCCTGGTCCGAGCTTGGGAATCAGGATCTTAGGTGAGGTGACGGAGGAGAAACTCCGTATTTTGCGCGATGCCGATGACATTTTCATCAAGGGTCTCCGTGAGTGGAAATGCGAGCTTCCGAGTGCTTCATATCCGAATGAAATGGCTGACAATCTGTACGATAGCATCTGGCAGGCGGGCACGATACTGCTTCCGGTCAAGAGCGTAGGCGTGATGGGCGACGAGCGCAGCTATGAATATACGATTGCACTCCGCGCTGTCATCTCAACCGACGGAATGACCGCCGACTGGGTGCATCTGCCGTATGAATTTCTCGCAAAGGTGTCGAATGACATTATAAATAAGGTGAAAGGCGTCAACCGCGTCTGCTACGACATCTCGTCGAAACCGCCAGCGACAATCGAATGGGAATAATTTAAAAAAATTGAAAAAGCAATGTAACATTTGAAATGTTTCGGATACTATTGTGTGAAAAGAAATAAAAATGAAGAAAAATAGTTTGAAACGCGAGATTGTCGCATATCTGTTTTTGGTCATTGGCAGTGCGTTGTTTGCTGTCGGTGACGTGATGTTTGTCAACCCGTATTTACTTGCGCCGGGCGGCACCTACGGCCTGTCCAACGTGCTGAATACGGTATGGCCTTGGAAGATCTCATACTATGCTTTGTGCATGGACATTCCGCTGTTGATAATCGGGACGTGGATTCTCGGACCCAAATTCGGATTCAAGACGATTCTGTCAACATTCATGATATTCGGATTTACATGGATTATCGAGACATTGTGGGGTTACAATCCAGTCATACATGATGGCATATTCGCCAACGTTGATGACATAAGCGGGACGCTGCGTAACATCATGGTGCAGATTCCGCACAGTGAGAATTATTTCATGCCCGACTATTTCCTTAACACCTTGGTGGCCGGAGGTATCTATGGCGTGGCTATCGGCTTGATTTTCAAGTCTGGGGCGACATCGGGAGGCAGCGACATCATCTCAATGATTCTGCATAAATATACTAAAATCTCCCTCGGAACGTTGGTGATGATAGTCGATTCATGCATCACGCTGACAACGCTTGTGGCATTCGGACAGCTGCGCCTGCCGATATACTCGATTCTTGTGATTGTCATCGAAGGCAAAATAATCGACATCGTGGTTGAAGGCATGAAGACTTACAAGACTGCGTTTGTGATAACGGAAAAGGTTGACGTGGTCAGAGACTTCATAATCAATGACATAAAGAGAGGCGGCACATGCTTCGTCGGCACCGGATTGTTCAAGGGACAGGAACGCAAGATGATTTACATCAACCTTGACCGTTCTGATCTGATAAAGCTGAAGAATAGTTTAGCCGACCTTGACCCTGACGCGTTTGTCAATGTTATGGAAAGCTCGGAGGTCATGGGCAGGGGCTTTATTCCGCTTCCAACATCTGAAAAATAAAGGTTTAAATTGTTGAGGCATATTATGAAAAAAAGCATTGTTACGTTGATAACCATCGTGTTGATGCTTGCCGGCAAGACGGCAACAGCACAGCTGTATGACCATTCTGATGACTCATTCAAGAATCAGCAGACATATCACGTGGCGTTGATGGTGCCTCTGTATCTCGAACAGGTCACTGATGATTTTTGTGATGAGGCTCCGAACAACAAGATGCTGCTGACCAAGCCGTTCTCGTTCCTGCATTTTTACGAAGGTTTCATGATTGCCGCCGACTCAATGGCAAACAGTCGCGGTATGAAGTTGGATGTAAAAGTGTATGACATTGATAATGATGTTAATAAGGCTGTTGAAGCTATTGCTGATCCGTGGCTGGCGAAGGCAGATTTGATTGTCGGGCCGTTTTACATCAAGCCGTTTGAAAAGGTGATGAAATTTGCGTCGGACAATGACATTCTGATTGTTAACCCTATCACGCAGCGTTCAAACATCATCGCCAACCGGCCGAATGTGATAAAGGTGAAGCCATCGCTCGACTCGCAGTTAGACCATCTTGAGATGCTTATAAGAGACTATTATCACTCAAACAGCATATTCATTATAAGTAAGGACGGCGTCGGCGATGCGGATGTGATAAACCGCATCAATGAGATTGCGGCGAGACACATGGATTCGGTGTCGTATGTTCCTAACCGAGAGGTTATCAAGGTCATAAAAAAACATCAGAAGAGATGGAAATTCCTGAATGTTGAATTTGAGGAGTTTGATTATCACACGGATAACAGACGGCTTGACGTCAATTCATTGAAAAAAGTGATTGATGACAGCACAGCATTCGCCAACTGGATTATTAATGTGAATTACAACCGTGACAGTCTGAAGAATGTGAAAAAATACGCCTCAACGATGCGCAACAACCTGATTGTCGTTTATGGCAATGACAAGATGTTCGCCAATGAGATCGTCAACAAGGTCACGAAACTTACGGAATATTTCCCGCTGACGGTGGTGATGATGCCGGAATGGAGCAAGTTTGACCGGCTTTTCAACGAGAATCTCATGAAGATGAAAGCGATTTATATGGATGACAATTATATTGACTATCAGTCAATAAGAGTGATGAGCTTCATAAAGAAATTCAGGGAAAAGTATGGCACCGAACCGCAGGATTATGCTTATCAGGGCTTTGATGTATGCTGGTATTTCCTGAATGCCTTAAACGATTATGGCAGGGAACTGAATGCCCATCTTGATGGATACGACATACCGCTTTTGCATACAGATTTTCATTTTGGGAGAAATGATGAAAATTCCGGATTTGAGAACGTGTTTTGGAATGTTTATCAATTTGTGGGATATAATAAAGTGATTATCAGGCCATTGCCAAAACAATCAGAAGATGGTGCGGACGAAGGCATTAAAAAGAAAGGTGTCATTTACGATGAATGGTAAGTTGCTGGTTTCCATATTGTTTTTGTTGACTGTAATGCTATCGTGTGCTCCGAAGGACGATGCGGTGTATTCATATTGGGATAACGGAAACGTGAGGTCGGAGCTGCGTTATAGTGACGGCAAACTTGATGGGGTTTGCAGATGGTATTACAGCTCAGGGGTGAAGTCGATGGAATCGGTATATGCGATGAATGTGCTGAATGGGGAGACGACCCGTTGGCATGAGAACGGACAGCTGATGGAGAAGTCATATTATAAAGATAATCAATATGATGGAGTGGTGGAGGAGTATAATGTGGCTGGTGTTCTTGTGAAAAAATCAAATTATGTGGCTGGTGTCCTGAACGGCATGATTTATCAGTGGTATGATGATGGGAAGCCGTTTCTGGAAGGCGAATATCTTGACGGCATGATGCATGGAAGCTGGATTATGTACTATCAGGACGGCAGTATCGGATGCATTGCCGATTATGACCGCGGCACTGGTGAGCAACGGGGATTCAGCCAAGGCGGATTGTATCAGAATGCGTTGGTACATTACAAGGACAATCTCAAGGACGGAAGAGAGATTAGGTATGCAATGGATGGAAGCGTTGAGGAAATACTGATTTGGGATAAGGGCGAATTTGTTGGTAATGTATTGATTGACAAATAGATATAAAAGGCATAATTATTTTTGAAATATTTTTTTAAAAATGTGTATTTTATGAATTAAAAGTGCTATTTTTGCAGAAAATTATTAGAAAGAACATTTGTTATAACATTTACAATAACTTAAAAATTAAAAGTAATGAAAGTACAAACTATCATGGAAAACCTGGAAAAGAAACATCCAGGTGAAAGCGAATACCTCCAGGCAGTTCGCGAAGTGTTGGAATCAGTTGAGGAAGTTTACAACAAGCATCCTGAGTTCGAAGCAGCAAAAATCGTTGAACGTCTCGTTGAACCAGATCGTATCTTCAAGTTCAGAGTAGTTTGGATTGACGATAATGGCGAAGTCCAGGTTAACTTAGGTTACCGCGTTCAGTACAATGCAGCCCTCGGCGCATACAAAGGCGGTCTCCGTTTCCACCCAGCAGTTAACGAATCAATGCTTAAGTTCTTAGGTTTCGAACAGATCTTCAAGAACTCATTGACAAACCTCCCACTCGGTGGCGGTAAAGGTGGCGCAGATTTCGACCCGACAGGAAAATCAGACGCAGAAATCATGCGTTTCTGCCAGGCCTTCATGTATGAACTCTGGAGAAACATCGGTGCAGACCAGGATTCACCAGCTGGTGACGTCGGTGTCGGCGGCCGTGAAATCGGTTACCTCTATGGTATGTACAAGAAGCTCGCACGCGAGCACAGCACAGGCGCTCTTACAGGCAAGAGCTACGGCTGGGGTGGTTCATTGATCCGTCCTGAAGCAACAGGCTTCGGCGCAATGTACTATGTTGACCGCATGGTTCACGAAAAGGGTGAGACAATGAAAGGTAAGAGAGTCGCTCTCTCAGGCTTCGGTAACGTGGCATGGGGCGCTGCAACAAAGGCTACAGAACTCGGCGCTAAGGTCGTCGCTATCTCTGGCCCAGACGGTGTCTGCGAACTTCCAAACGGTATCGACAAAGAAATGATCGACTATATGCTCGTCATGCGTGACTCACGCCGTAACAAGGTTCAGGATATGGCTGACAAATTCCCAGGCAAGGCCATCTTCACACCTGGCAAGAAAGCTTGGTCAGTGAAATGCGACATCGCATGCCCATCAGCATTCCAGAACGAAATGAACGAAGAAGATGCCAAGATGCTGGTTGCTAACGGTGTCCAGTATGTTGCTGAAATCTCCAACATGGGTTGCCAGGCTGCAGCTATCGCTTACATCCAGAACTCAGGCACTCCGTTCGCACCAGGTAAGGCTGTCAACGCCGGTGGTGTTGCAACATCAGGCCTCGAAATCTGCCAGAACGCTGCTCATATCAACTGGACAGCTCCGGAAGTTGACCAGAAACTCCACAAGATCATGAACGACATTTATGACATGTGCGTTGAATATGGCAAGCAGGCTGACGGTACAATCAACTACGTGAAGGGCGCAAACATCGCCGGCTTCATGAGAGTTGCAAAAGCTATGTTAGCTCAGGGCATCATCTAATATTCAGATTGATCTCAAAATATGAGGACGTTCGAAAGAGCGTCCTCTTTTTTTCAAGTTGAAGGATGTAACTGATGTTGAAAACAAAACGTTTCCTCACTTTAGGCGGTTTGATTGCTGTCATGGCTGCATCATGCTCCCAGAAGTCACCAAAACCCAATGTCGTTTTCATCTTGTGTGATGACATGGGCTATGGCGATTTGGGCTGCTACGGACAAAAGTACATTCAGACTCCGAACATCGACAGCATGGCGCGTCACGGACTGCGTTTCACACAGGCCTACGCCGGAAGCCCAGTCAGCGCGCCGTCACGTGCCTCTCTGATGACAGGACAGCATACAGGCCACTGCGAAGTGCGGGGAAACAGGGAATACTGGCCGAAGTCGCCGAAAGTGAGATACGGCATCAATCAGGAATACGCCGTGACAGGTCAGCATCCGTATGACCCCGACCACATCATTCTGACTGAGATAATGAAGGACAACGGCTACACTACCGGCGTGTTCGGGAAATGGGCCGGTGGCTTCGAGGGCAGCGTCTCCACTCCCGACAAGCGCGGCGTTGACGAGTTCTACGGCTACATCTGCCAGTATCAGGCGCATCTTTATTAC
>JAKSMZ010000043.1 GCA_024400355.1 Bacteroidales bacterium | reverse complement strand
CGTGAACGGCAGGCTCTTTCACTAACAGGATACATGTCGCTTCAACGTCATCGACCGCGACTTTTATTCCGACGGCACCTGCCGCGACTGCTGTCACCAAGCCGTTTTCATCAACGGTGGCCTTTGACTCGTCGGTGCTTGACCACACGACGTTTTCGTACATCGCGTTTTCTGGTTCAACGGTGAATGTCAGCCGTACAGTGTCACCTTCAAAAAGTTCGAGCGATGTCTCGCTCAAAATAACTTTCTCCACAAAAAGTGTGTCTCCACCCGGAGTGATTGTATCTGCCGGAGTGGCTGGATTTTCCGGTTGTGCCGGCTCGATGGTCTTATCTTTCTTACAGGCTACCATCAATGCTACAAAGCTGAGCATCAATGCGATAAATAATCTTGTTCTTTTCATGGTTTTAAGATATTTGATTGTGCAAAATTACGTGTAATTAAGATTTAATTATTTGCTTGATTCTACACTAACCCTGCGAATCCCATGAATGCCATGGCCAGGATGCCTGCTGTGATCAGTGCTATCGGAGTGCCTTTCATGCCTTCCGGTACGCCCATCAGCTCAATGTGCTCACGGATGCCGGAGAAGATGATGAGCGCCAGCGCGAAGCCGATAGCAATGCCGGCCGCATAGACGACAGCCTCACCGACGTTTCCGCCATAAATGAAGCCTTCGCCGACGACTTTCAGCGAAACGCCGAGAACGCAGCAGTTTGTCGTGATCAACGGAAGGAAAACGCCGAGCGCGGTATATAGCGACGGACTGATTTTCTTCAAGATGATCTCCACCATCTGCACCAGAGCGGCAATCACCAGGATGAATACGATGGTCTGCAGGAACTGCAGCTCCAACGGAACGAGAACGTATTTATTGATAAGGTACGTCACCAATGTTGCGAGGACGAGCACGAAGATGACCGCTGCGCCCATGCCCATCGCCGTCGAAGTCTTCTTGGAAGTGCCGAGGAACGGGCAGATTCCGAGGAACTGCGCCAGAATGACGTTGTTGACAAGTATTGTCGATAATAAGATGATTAATATTTTCATGGCACTGCGTTATTTTGAAGTTCTTGATTTCTTTGCTTTGTTTACAACAGCGATGAGGTAGCCCAAGGCGATGAACGCGCCTGGCGCGAGTACGAAGATGAGTATCGTGTTTGCATCTTCGGGCAGGAACCGCCAGTTGAAGATGCTTCCGCTGCCGAGGATTTCACGGATCGAGCCGAGGAATGTCAATGCCAAGGTGAAACCGAGTCCCATCCCCGCGCCGTCTAAGATTGACGGCCACACAGGGTTCTTCGACGCGAATGCTTCGGCACGGCCAAGGACGATGCAGTTCACCACGATCAACGGGATGAACAGACCCAATGTCTCGTAAATCGCCGGCACGTATGCCTGCATGACTAATTGTACCACCGTCACGAATGATGCGATGACAACGATGAAGCAGGGTATTCTCACTTTGTCGGGAATGAAGTTCTTAAGCAGGGAGATGCTGAGGTTCGACATAATCAGGACGAATGTCGTTGCGAGACCCATTGACATGCCGTTGATGGCACTTGTCGTCGTCGCGAGGGTAGGGCAGCATCCGAGAAGAAGGACGAGCGTGGGGTTCTCCTTCAGAAGTCCTTTGGTGAATGTTTTCCAGTTACTCATTGTTTCCTCCTTTCATGAATTGTGATTTGTTTGCCTTGAAGCCGTCGGTGGCTTTCTTTATCGCTTCCGCCACGGCTCTCGAACTGATTGTCGCCGCGGTGATGGCATCGACGTCGCCGCCGTCTTTCTTCACTTTCAAGCTGTAATTCGACGGGTTCTTGCCGTCGAACTGTCCGATGAACTTGGTGCTTGTCATGTTCGCGCCGAGACCTGGTGTCTCCGCCTGTGACAGCACCGACACCCTGTTGATGTCACCGTTTTCCAGAACGCCGACCATCAGTTCTACCTTGCCGCCGAAGCCGTTCATTGAAAACGTCTTGATGGCAGCACCGATGAATTTGCCATCGGCACTGTATGCCAAATTATAGGTCAGGTCGTCGATGACTTTAACTTCCGTGGAGGCGATGTCTGCACTTCCTTTCAGCACCTCGTTGATGGCGGCCAGGTTCTTGTTGGCATCCGCCTGAAGGATTGCCGGTTTTGTAAGGTTATATACGAAGCCCAGGACGCCGCCGCTGACGACTGTTATCACCAGCAGGGCGATGAGCATGTTCTTTAATGTTGATTCTTTCTTTGCCATAATTTTAATGTGTTAAGATTCAACAATTCATTTCTTTGAGCCGAAACGTTTCGGCGTGAAGCCTCTGTTGATGAGCGGCACGAGTGCGTTCATTATGAGGATGGCGAACGAGACGCCTTCCGGGTATGCGCCCCACAGACGTATCACCACTGTTATCACGCCGATGCCGAAGGCGAAGATACATTTTCCGCAGGTAGTCATCGGTGATGTCACCATGTCGGTTGCCATGAAGAACGCACCGAGGATGAGACCGCCGTAGAAAATGTGATAAACCGGTGCTATGTACGTTGCCGGGTCGATGAGGTAACAGATACCGGTGAATGCGAACACTGTCGCGAAAATCACGAGCGGGGTCCATACATCGATGACACGGCGGATGATCAGATACAGGCCTCCGATAATCAATGCGATGGCACACATCTCACCGAATGCGCCGCCGCGGTTGCCGAAAAGCATGTCTAACAATTCCATCTTGTCGATGTTGCCGGCACTCTCCTTTAGAAGTCCAAGCGGTGTCGGACCTGTGATCGCATCGGCGAAGAAACCGTTTTCGAATATCGGTGACACCTTAGGCCATGTCGTCATTGCCGTCGGGAACGAGACCAAAAGGAACACACGGCCCACCAACGCAGGGTTGAACGGGTTGTGGCCAAGACCGCCGAACGACATCTTGGCGATGCCTATAGAGACGACAGCGCCGACGATGATCATCCATACAGGAAGATTCGCAGGGACGTTGAAGGCCAGCAGGATGCCGGTCACTACTGCCGACAGATCGCCGACCGTCGTCGGGACTTTCAACAGATATTTCTGAATTAACCATTCGGTGAGGACGCAGGCGGCGACCGAGATGACGGTCAGTCTGAGCGCGTACCAGCCGAAGAAATACAAAGCCACAAGAAGCGCGGGCATCAAAGCGATGATGACATCAAGCATGATTCTTCTTGTGCTCTCGGGCCCGTGAACATGCGGCGACCCTGAAATTATAAACTGATTCATAGCTATTTCTGATTACGTGAACGGATGATTTGACCTGTCTTGTTCTTGCCGAAACGGATGTAGTCGGCGAGCGGTATGTTGGCAGGACATGTAAATTCGCATGAGCCGCATTCGATGCAGTCCATGATGTTGTGTTTCTCTGTCTCCTCGAAGTTGTTGGTCTCCGAAAGACGTTTCAGGAGGTAAGGCTCAAGTCCCATCGGGCAGGCTTTCATGCATTTGCCGCAGCGGATGCAGTTGCCTACTGCTCTCGGCTGTGCGTCTTTCGTGTTCAACATCAGGATGCCAGAGGTGCCTTTGACTGTCGGGAATGTCATGACGCTCACCGACTTGCCCATCATCGGGCCGCCGTTGATGAGGTTGGCCGTGTCTTCTGGTAGTCCACCGACCGCCTCGATGAGCATATTGGCCGGCGTGCCGATCCTAACCCTGAAGTTTGAAGGGTTCTTCACCGACTTTCCGGTGACGGTGACGATTCTGTAAACCAAAGGCTTGTTTTTCTGGACAGCCTCGTAAACCGCGAATGTCGATGCGACGTTGACCACCACGCAGCCTGTCTCGATAGGGAGCTTGCCTGAGGGCACCTCTCTTCCGGTGACAGCCTGTATGAGTTGTTTCTCGCCGCCCTGCGGGTATTTCGTCTCCAGAGGCTGTACCTCAATGCCGCTGAAGTAGCTGTCGCCGCTGATGATCTCATCGAGTTTCCTTGCAACGTCGATCTTGTTGTATTCGATGCCGATGACGCCTTTAGGAGCGTTGACGGCTTTCATAAGTACCTTGACGCCAACGAGGAACTCCATCGGTTTCTCGATGAGAAGGCGGTTGTCGCATGTGAGGTAAGGCTCGCATTCCGCCGCGTTGATGATGACATAATCGGCTTTCTTGTCCTTAGGTATCATGAGTTTCACGTATGTCGGGAACGTGGCGCCGCCGAGGCCGACGATGCCGTGCTGTTTGACGCGTTCCACGATTTCCTCGCTCGTGAGTGTGATGTCTTTTATTAAGGTGTCGGTCGTGTCGATGCCTTCGAGCCACTCGTCGCCTTCAACGTCAATGAAGATGGCTGGCTTGCGGTAGCCTGTGTGGTCCATCACATCGTCGATCTTCGCCACTGTGCCGCTCACGGAGGAGTGGACGTTAGCCGAGATGAAGCCTTTCGCCGTGGCGATGAGCTGTCCGACCTTGACCTTGTCGCCTTTCGCGACTATAGGCTCTGATGGTGCTCCGAGGCACTGCCCCAACGGGATGATGACCTGCTTCGGAATCTCAAAGTCTTTGATGGGTTGTCCCGACGAAAGCTTGTTTTCTTCCGGATGAACGCCACCTAATCTGAATGTCTTGATTGGATTCATAGGATATTATTTACTTTCGTTTGTAACATTTGTTTCTGTGTCCTCTGGTGTTTCAGCCTTCGGTTTCCTTGGCGGGAAATTGACTTCATGGATTGAGCCTCTCGGACACACCTCGACGCATTTGCGGCACTGCTTGCATTTCGTGTAGTCGATGTAAGCGAGGTTACCGCGCATCTCGATGGCTTCGAACGGGCATGTCTTGAAGCATTTCTGGCAGGCGATGCAGGCAACGTTGCAGTTCTTCATGGCAATGGCGCCTTTCTCGGTGTTGTTGCACGCCACATAGACGCGGCGGTTGTTCTTGCCTTTGTAACGCAGTTCGATGACGCCGCGCGGACAGGCTTTGGCGCACGCGCCGCAGCCGACGCATTTGTCTTCATCGACTTCCGGCAGACCTGTCTCCTTGTTGATGTGGATGGCATCGAAAGCGCATTTCTTCACGCAGTCGCCGAGGCCGAGACAGCCGTTGGGACAGCCGTTTCCTCCGGCGTAGAGCGTCGTGGCGAAGGCACAGACACCGGCTCCTTCGTAATGCACTTTCTTCGGCGCGTTCTCACAAGTGCCGTTGCAGCGCACGACGGCGACCATCGGCTCCTGCACCGTGGCCGTCAATCCGAGAATCCCCGCGACCTTGGACATGTCGGAGCTGGGACAGTTCAGCCCGGCAAGGCTCTTCTTCTCGGCAGCGGCTTTCACGCAGGCCTCCGCGAAGTTGTGACAGCCAGCGAAACCGCACCCGCCACAGTTGGCACCAGCCAAAACGCTCTCCACCTCCCCGATAAGAGGGTTCTCCTCAACCTTGAACCTCTTCGCAACGAAATACAGAATCACCGCCGCGATAACTCCTAAAACTCCCAAAATCACAAGGGACCATAATAAGATGCTGTTCATATCTTGTTGTTTAATAATTGATAACAGTTATTGATAACTTCAAATTTTTCAAACTGCAAAAGTACATTTTTTTTTCGTTGATATAGTAACAAAAATCGAAAAATGTTACATGGAAATCTCAACTTTTTTGTAAAAAATTGTTTCTGCACCAAATCTGCATGACCTGCGGGAAAAATATCATCACTCTACCTCGTACTCAAACCTCTCCCTTATCTTTCTCCTGAAGAGAAAAAGCACAAGATAATATACCGCCGCCGCACTGATTCCTGCAACTGCAGCAATCCAGTCTTTCAATGAAAACTGACTGATAATCAATATTGTGAAAATTATGAGCAAGGCCGGAATGAGGTATGCGTAAACCGCCGCCCTGCCGCCTTGCCTTGCCGTCATGCTCACCTTCACAGGCTGCCCGATGATGAATTCCTTGCCGTCAGGCTTTGGCACGACGATGTGCTTCTCCCTCGTTTCCGACATGCCGCACGCCGACTTGATGCTGCACGAGCCGCACGACCCGCTGCTGAGTATTTCTATTCCGAGTTCGTCGCTTGTGATACTTGTTATTACGCCTGTGTGTGATACGCGTTCTTCCATTTTCTTATTTTTGCGCAAAAATACTAAAAATGTTTCTGACTGTGATGCTGTTTTTTTCTTAATTTTGCAACTTTATTTTTTATAGTGATGATAGTTGATATTGAGAAGATAAAGAAACAGCTGACAAAAGCCAGAGAATGGATAATCAATAAGTTACGTCTGTTAATCCTGCCCGGATTCCAGGGGATGCCGCTTTACGACGTGCTCAGATATTTCCTGACTGGCTTTACGAAAGGTTATATTATCGACCGCGGTGCGGCGGTGGCTTTTTACGTGTTCCTCGCGGTGTTCCCAGCCATAATGGTGCTATTCACCATAATCCCGCTGCTGCCGATTGAAGGACTGCACGGCCTGATCATGGACACGCTGCACGACCTTCTTCCAGCCGGTGCCTTCGATACGATGTCCGGAACAATCAACGAGATCCTGTCGCATGAGCGCAACGGACTCCTCTCAATAAGCGCCATCCTCGCCTTCTACTTCAGCTCAAGTGCCTTCCGTGCGTTTTTCCGCGGCTTCGACATGGGCGTCATTCATCTTGGAAAAATGAGTTTCATCAAAAAACAGCTTTATTCCATGCTCATTGCCATGATTATCGGCGGGATGATTCTTTTCTCAATGGCGTTGTTCGTCGTGGGAAGCGATATACTGCCATGGCTTTTCAGGAATATCGGCTTCGACAGTAAAATCATAATATTCGTTATCGACGTCGTGCGGTGGCTGCTTATGATCTTTACACTGCTCGCCGCCGTGTCGATATTGTACTATTTCGGCAATCCGGAACGTAAAGTGGTGAGATTCAGACTCTTCACGCCTGGGACGATACTTTCTGTGGCGATGTTCATCGTCGGTGCCTTCGGATTTAACTTTTACATCACGAATTTCTCGCGATACAACGCTCTCTACGGGTCAATCGGAGGTATTATCATCTTCATGCTATGGATTCAGATCAACTGTCTGTTTGTCTTGATCGGCTACGAGCTGAACGCTTCGATACAGATGGCATCGACAGCCGGTATGATAACCGAGGCGAAGTCACGGAAGATACTTGATGACCAACAGAAAAAGAATTAACGGAAGCTTATGTCACCGGCAACACGAAAACTGCTGAAATACGCCGCGCCAAGCATTGTCGGCATGCTGATCGTCTCCGTCCAGATGATGATTGACGGAATGTTCGTGAGCCGTGGAGTCGGGCCTCTCGGCCTCGCGGCGGTCAACATCTCAATGCCCCTCATCAATGCCATGCTGAGCGTCGCAATCATGATAATATCCGGCGGCATTGTCATCTGCGGAATAGCGAAAGGACAGGACGACGAGAAACTTGCGGGAGGCTATACCACATTGACTTTCATCGTGCTTGTGGTTACTATGACCCTCATTTCCGTTTTGCTGCTTTGTTTCCTGAAGAAGATTTGCTATATGCTCGGAAGCAACGACGAGGTGTATCCATTCGTCAGGACTTATCTGGGGATAATGACGGGAGCCATAATATTTTATGTCATACCGAACTTCACGGAGGCTTTCACGCGCCTTGCAGGGAAGCCGAACAAAGTGTTCACCAGCGGCGTGATATGCTGCGTGGTGAATGTCGTCCTCGACTATGTCTTCATCATGAGGCTTCACTGGGGGATGACAGGCGCGGCTGTTGCCACCTGCATTGCCAACACTTCGGCGGCGGTTGTGCTTTCGCCGAATGTCAGGTTCGGAAAGCTGATGGGGACGTGGCGCGACGTGCGGCGCATATTCTTCAACGGCAGCTCCGAAATGCTGACCTCAGTGTCGGCATCGGTCACGATGTTTTTTTTCAACATAATAATAATGAGGGATATAGGAACGCTTGGTGTCGCTGCCATGACGATTGTTTACTATATGAACATGATTGTCAATATGTCGATTTACGGACTCTCGCAGGCTCTTTATCCGCTGATGTCGTATGCCCTTGGTGCGCGTGATTGCAGCGACATCCGCCGTCTGCTGAAGGCGTCGCTGAAGATGAGCGCGGCAATCGGCATCGGGACTTTCATTTTCGTGCAGGTGTTCAAGCGTCAGATCGTGGCTGTCTTCGCCGACGGTGACCTGGTGCTCACGGAGCTTGCCGTGACAGCGGCGACATTCGTCACGATACATTACCTGATGTCGTTCGCCAATATCATCGGGAGCAGTTTCCACACGGCTGTCGAACGTCCGCTTGAATCGGCGGTGATCGCGCTGTGCCGGTCGCTGGTGTTCGCACTTCTGCCGCTGTTTGTCCTGCCTCAAACTATCGGAGACCTCGGAATATGGCTTTCGATGCCGATAGCCGAGTTCCTGACTTTGTTCGTGACAGTTCCTCTGTTTGTGGCGACGATGCGACGGCTCAAAAAAAATCTGTGCTAATCTGCGAAATCTGTGAAAAATACAGATAAGATTTCGTATTTTTGCCAAAATTTTCTAAATGCGTAAAATTGTCTTTATCGGAAGTGGCGCCATAGCTACGGCTATGGGTGATGTCCTCGCGGAGAAAGGGGAGGACATCGTTGAACTGCTTTCAATTGAAAATGAAGTGGTTGAGATGGTCAACAACAGTCATGTCAACCCGTTGTATTTCCCGAAATGCCGTCTTGACGAGAACTTGACTGCGACAGCAGACAAGGCTGTGCTTGAAGACGCTGATGTGGTGTTCATAGCTATCCCATCGAATGCTGTTGTGAATTATATTATTGAAAACCAACGGTTTATAAATCCGACATCGCTGATAATCAACTTGGCGAAAGGCTTTGGCGACAATGACGACATAATTCCTGACTGTCTCAACACCATGATACCCAATCCGCTGATGACACTCAAAGGCCCTTCTTTCGCAAGAGAGATCATCAACAGGCAGGACACCGGACTCACCGCGGCGTCAAAGGAAGAGGAACTTTATCAGATTATCAGGGACATCTTCAGCGGTACCAACGTCCGCACCGATTTCACCACCGACGTCACTGGCGTGGAGTATGCCTCGATACTGAAAAACATATATGCGATAATAATCGGGATGGTTGACGCGAACTTCGATTCTGCAAATCTTCGGTCAATAGTCATCACCAAGGCACTCAATGAGATGCGTATGCTTCTGACCGCTTTCGGCGGCGATGAACATACGATGTACAAATATTGCGGCTTCGGCGATTTCTCGCTTACCTCGCTTAACGACATGAGCCGCAACCGGACACTCGGACTGCTCATCGGCAAGGGATTCTTCAACCCTGAAATCTCAAATAAGGTCGTTCTTGAAGGCCGCATCGCCGTGGATGTATTTCATAATAAGTTGGAAAACAATGATATATGCGTCTGTGACTATCCTCTCATGGATGAGTTGTATCATGTGTTCAACGACAGCAACTATCCGACAAGTAATTTTGTGAAAAACATTCTCAAACGGTGAATTTTCTAATGGGTTAATGGCTGAAAAATGGGTGTCGTAGTAAAACAGAGCATCAAGGGAACGGTGATGAATTACATAGGTGTCGCCGTGGGCTTCGTCACCACGTTCTTTGTGATGACGAAATACCTCACGCCCGAGGAGGTCGGCCTGACGCGTGTCTTGGCCGATGCCGCCATACTGCTCTCCGGCCTCGCACAGATGGGGACCGCGACATCGGCAATCCGTTATTACCCGTTTTTCAGGGACGAGAAAAACCGCGACCACGGTTTCTTCGGCTGGACACTGATCGTCCCACTGGTAGGATTCGTCATATTCACGGCATTGTTCTTTGTATTCAAACCTGCACTCATCGCGTATTTTTCAAAAAACTCATCGCTGTTTGTCGATTACATGTATTTCGTCATCCCGATGGCGTTTTTCATGCTCTATCTCGTTGTGTTTGAGACGAATTCAAACCTGCTGATGCGAATCGTGTTCCCGCGTTTTGTCCGTGAGGTCGGAATACGTGTCTTTACTTTGGCCGATTATATCTTGTACATCACTGGTATCATCAGCCTCGACGGAATGGTCATCGGACTGTGCATCACGTATCTCATTGCCACATTGCTGAATTTCATCTACCTGATGTCTTTGAAAAAAATCTCATTCAAGGTCGAACCTGAATATGTCGATGACAACCTGCGCCGCGATTTTCTGAAATATACCCTGTTCATGGTCGTCTCCTCCATCGTAACTACGATAATTCCTGTCCTCAACTCGTTTATGGTGACGGCGAAACTCGGACTGTTTTTTACCGGAATATATAAAATCGCCACTGATATGGCCGCGCTCGTCGAGATGCCTTACCGTGCGCTCGGCTCAATTTCCAAACCGGCGATTTCACAAGCGATGAAAGATAATGATGTCCCTAAGGTTCAGGAACTTACGAAAAGCGTAGCACTGCATCAGCTGATGGCCGGACTGTTCGTTTTTTTGATAATCTGGATCAACATCGACTTGTTTTACGATATGTTGCCGAACGGTGACATCTACTGCGCCGGAAAATGGGTTTTTCTGGTTCTTGTCCTTGCAAAGCTCGTGAACACTTCGCTGAACATCGGCGTCACAGTGCTCAGCTACTCGAAATATTATTATATACAGTTGATTTTCACGGCGATACTGACGACATTGGCGATTGTCTTCAACAATGTCTTGATCCCGAAGTTCGAGATGGTCGGCTCAGCGATGGCCTCGCTGCTGTCGTTCGTGATTTATTATGTACTGCTTCTTTCCGCAATCGCTTGGAAATCAAAGGTTCATCCGTTTTCCTGGAATATGCTGGAATTGGTTCTGATAATGGTTTCTTTGTTTGCAATAAATTGGCTGTCAATGAGATATGTGTCAGCACCGCTGATGGCTTCACTCGGTGATGGCGTCATTGCAAAATTTATTGAAGCGTTGCTCAGAACCTTGATTCTGTGCGGATTAGGTTTGACGGCAATTTATAAGATGAAAATTTCAAAACAGGTTAATGAATTGATAAACAAAGTTTTACATATAAGGAATTTGTCATGAAGGTTGTAATAGTTGGAACATCATTCCCGTATCGTGGTGGTATTGCCGCGTTTTCCGACAGGCTCGCACAGGAGTTTGTGAAGGAAAATGTTGATGTTGAGATTGTTACGTTCAAACTTCAGTATCCGTCGCTTCTTTTTCCGGGGAAAACCCAGTATTCCGATGCAGATGCTCCTTCAGGTCTGACTGTTTCCGAAAAAATCAATTCCGTCTGTCCGACAAACTGGTTCAAGGTCGGACGTGAAATCAGCAGGAAGAACCCCGATACGGTGATTTTCACTTATTGGATGTCGTTCTTCGCGCCTTGCTTTGGGACGATAGCCCGTGTCATAAAAAGAAAATGTCATGCGAAATGTATCGGCTTGATACATAATATGATACCGCATGAGAAGTCGGTTCTCGACAAGATGTTTCCGCCGTATTTCGTGAAGGCGA
>JAKSMZ010000042.1 GCA_024400355.1 Bacteroidales bacterium | reverse complement strand
TTACTCATCGCCTCAACCGGCTTCACGCTCACTGCCTTCCACGCTGGAGCAAGTCCGGCAATTACTCCACTGATTATCAACACTAAAGTCGCCATCAACACAATTTTTATGTCAACGCTCAGGTTCAGGAAAACCGCCGCTTCGTTCGCACCTTTTCCCGCATTGACGGTCTCCATGATCTTGTTTACAATCTCCATCAAGCCCATCCCGACGAACATCCCGACGTAGCCGAACACCGTTGTGATGATGAGTGCCTCCATAACTATCGACATAAGGATTGACCGCGGCTTGGCGCCAAGTGCCTTTCTGATTCCTATCTCAAACGTCCTTTCCTTAACGGTGATGCGCATGATGTTTGTCACGCCGACGATACCTGAAATCAGCATCGCGATACCAATGATCCAGATGAAAATATTGATTGTGTTGAAGATTTTATTGGTCTCCAAGGCGTTAAGCATCTGACTGTCAATCCAAACGCCACGCTGGTCATCGGGCGAAAACTCGTGCAGCAGAGCCATGTTACGTTTCAGCTCCTTGCGGAAATTCTCATTATCCTCTTTTGTGTCAAGACCGAATGTGGTGAATGAAAGCTTGTAATATTCATTGTTTACGTTGTAAATCTGCTGTAACGTTGAGAACGGCACGTAGCACTGTCCCGTGCCTCCCCACATCATGTCGCTTTCAAAAATGCCGGCAATGACGTAATTTATGCCGTTGATGTTCACAAACTCACCGAGTATTGACACCGTCTCTTCAGGCGACTTAAAATGCTTCCTGTTTGTTTTCTTCTCCTCCGGCGGACTGATCTTATTCCTTATCTCATCAGCCGTGTTTTTGTCGATGACAACGACTTTCTCCTTGATTTTCATATCGTTATCATTGATGAAACGACCTTCCACGATTTTGATGCCCTGAATGTTTTTGAAGATTGGACGCACGCCGTCAACCTGCACCGATTTCGACTTGTCGGAGAAAATGAGCGTGCCGCCCTTTGAAAAGACGGGCGACACCTCATCCACGTGATATAAATGATTCTCAAGGTATTCGATGTCCTTATCCGACAAAGTAATCCAGCGGTTCGCCTTGTGTCCCTTGTACGGCAGCTCGGTTGAACTCGACCAGATAGTGTATGTGTTTTTGGCGCGGTCGGCGAAATTCGTGTTGACGCCGTTCTTCAGGCCGTTGCCCACCGAAAGCAGAATGATAAGCATGAAGATACCCCACGAGATCGCGAATCCCGTGAGAATCGTCCGCAGCTTGTTGCGCCGCAACGCCATGAATATCTCCGACCAGAAATCCATTCTTCCTTATTTAATATCTCGTTCTAAATCAATGTTTTCAAAGCTTTTTTCCTCAATATTCTCAATGATACCGTCTTTAAGATGGACGATCTTCCTTGTCAGATTTGCTATTCCTCTCTCGTGCGTCACGATAATCATTGTGATTCCCGAGGCGTTTACCTCGTGAAGAATCTTCATCACCTCGATGGATGTCCTGCTGTCTAATGCGCCTGTCGGCTCGTCGGCGAGAATGATTTTCGGTGATGTCACCAAGGCACGCGCTATCGAAACCCTCTGTTTCTGTCCGCCCGAAAGCTCGTTCGGATAATGCCCGGCCCAGTTTTTCAATCCGAAACGGTCGAGATACTCCATTGCCATCATGTTGCGTTTTTTTCGCGGAACACCTTGATAATAAAGCGGTAACGCCACATTCTCAACAGCAGTCTTGAAAGGTATCAGGTTAAACGACTGGAAAATGAACCCGATCATCTTGTTGCGGTATTCCGCGGCTTGATTCTCCGACAGGTTCTTCACCAACTTGCCAGCGAGGTAATAGTTGCCGTCATCGTAGTTGTCGAGAATACCGAGAATGTTCAGCAATGTCGATTTGCCGGAACCCGACGCTCCCATGATGGAGACCAACTCGCCTTCCTCAACATTCAAATCAATTCCCTTGAGCACATGCAACGGCTGCGCCCCGAAATATGTCTTGTTTATACCTTCAAGTTTTATCATAGTGTACTATCTATCTAATACACCGCAAAAATAGTATTAATTTTTTACATGGAGCAAAAAAATGAAAAAAATTTTATCATTATTATAATTATAATTATTATCTTTGCAATAATTATAAACATAATAATTATGATAAAATTAAACAATCCATTCATTATTGGTAATTATGCAGGAGAACATTATTTCTGCGACAGGGTAGATGAATCTAATGAACTGATTGATAATATATTAAATAATAGAAACACAGTTCTTGTTTCTGAAAGGAGGTTAGGCAAGACAGGACTTATCTGTCATTGTTTGGAACAAAAAACAATAGTAAAAAACTATAATATTTTTTCATTTGACATATATTTTACCAACACATTACAAGAATTTGTATATGTTTTTGGTAAAGAAATAACAAAAAAACTAAAGCCAAAAGGGAAAAAATTCTTAGAAAAATTTCTGAATATCTTCACTTCTTTAAGGGGAAATTTCAAAATTGACGCTATTACGGGTGAACCGTCATTTGAATTATCAATTGGTGACATTGTTTCTCCAGAAACAACCTTAGACGAAATTTTCTCATATCTCAACAATTCCGAGAAGCCATGTATTGTTGCTATTGACGAGTTTCAACAAATCGGAAAGTATTCAGAATCAAACGTTGAAGCATTGTTGAGGACAAAAATCCAACATTGCCCCAACTGCACATTTATTTTTGCCGGAAGCGAAAAAGACATGCTAATCAACATGTTCAACTCTGCTGCAAAACCATTTTACCAAAGTGCGACATTCATGCAACTCGGCAAAATAGATTTCGACAAATACAAAGATTTTGCAATAGGGCTTTTCAAGGAGGGCAAAAAAGACATTTCGGAAGAACTGATAAGTCTCGCATATTCAAAAGCTGATGGGGTGACATTATATATTCAGATGATTATGAATGAGTTATACTCAATAACACCAAAAAAAGCACAGGTTACCCAACAACTTTTTTACTTGTCTTTCGACATTTTGTTGAAAAAGCAATCGTTCATGTACGTAAATATCTTGTCTGACATCTCAATCCGGCAGAAAGAACTTCTTTTCGCGATAGCCAAAGAAGACGAAGCCACGGAACTGACATCTGAAAAATTCATAAACAAACACGGCATGAAGTCATCAAGTTCTATTCAATCTTCACTTAAAGGCTTGATTGACAAACGGATAGTAAATAAGGAGAAAGACTGTTATGTTATTTCTGACCGGCTTTTCAGGTGGTGGCTGCTCACCATTTAAAAAAGCCTTGAAATTATCTCTTCTATGCTTATTCCTTCGGCTTGTGCGGTGTAATTTCTGACTAAACGATGTCTCAGAACCGGCACCGCCACTTGTCTGACGTCTTCGATGTCGGGCGAATACTTTCCGTTCATCAGCGCGTTGGCTTTAGCCCCGATGATGAGATACTGCGATGCACGCGGACCTGCGCCCCAACTGAGATACCTGTTCGCCCACTCATGAGCGCGTTCGGTGCCAGGGCGTGTCTTTGAGACCAACGCCACCGCATATTCATACACGTTGTCAGGGACCGGCACGCGGCGCACGAGCTGCTGGAAATAAAGAATCTCCTCAGCGGTCATCACTGCCGACACCTTATTATTAATAGTGGCCGTGGTGTTCTTCACCACTGCGATCTCCTCCTCGTATGTCGGATAGCCAAGGTTGAGGTTGAACATGAAGCGGTCAAGCTGTGCCTCTGGCAACGGATACGTGCCCTCCTGCTCTATCGGGTTCTGTGTGGCAAGCACGAAAAACGGCGCGTCAAGCTTGTAGGTCTTGCCTGAAACAGTGACATTCTTCTCCTGCATCGCCTCGAGAAGCGCGGCTTGTGTTTTTGGCGGAGTACGGTTTATCTCATCAGCAAGGATGATATTCGCAAAGACAGGACCTTTCACGAATTTGAACTGCCGTGTCTCATCAAGGATTTCTGTCCCGACGATGTCCGATGGCATAAGGTCGGGAGTGAACTGGATGCGACTGAAACTCAATCCGAGTGCCTGCCCTATCGTGTTGATCAGCAATGTCTTCGCAAGACCAGGAACTCCAACCAAGAGTACATGACCCTGACAGAAGATCGACAATATTGTATCATGAATCACTTCGTTTTGTCCGACAATGACCTTGCCGATTTCATTTTTCAGCAAATGATATTTCTCAACCAAGGCTTTTGCGCCTTCAACGTCTGAATTATACATAACTTATTTGGTTACCGACCAGTCGAATTGAAAATCGCACGTGCAGAACTCGTCACAGATCTTCACATACGATTTGTTCGACTTGGATTTGATCCATTTATTGATGGCTTCTTCGCGTTTTTTCTGCAATGTCCAGTTCTGGATCAGCGAATAGTCGTCTTTGAGGTTTGCCTTATGTGCTGTTGTCTTCTTCCTGACAATCAACAGCCTGTAAGCGTCTTTGTCTTTACTCGTCTTCATCGGGACGGGGTTGCTGACCTCTCCGACCTGCAGGTTGCTTATCACTCCCGCCACCTGTTGGTCAAGGTCTTCGGGTGCGAACAAGGTGCTGCCTGTCATCTCGTTGACGAGCACACCGCCGCTAACCTTGTTGTCTTCATCGCTGAAGCGTCTGACTGCCTCATCAAACGTCATGCTGTCGTTTCTGATGAGATTGGCGATGGAGTCGAGCTCGTTGTAAGCTTTCTGGAGTGCCTCAGGCGCTACCTTAGCTGTCAGCAGGATATGGCGCACATTGACATAGTCGCCGCGGCGTTCGATAAGTTGCAGGATATGGAAACCGAACTCAGTCTCAATGACTTCCGATATTTCACCTTCTTTCAGTGTGAATGCCGTGGCTTCAAATTCCGGTGCGAACTCGCCTCTTCCGTGGAAACCCAGCTCGCCGCCTTTCCTTGCCGAGCCTTGGTCTTCAGAATAAAGCAACGCCAATGTCGAAAACCTGTCGCCTTTCAATATCCTTGCACGAAGCTGATACAGTCTGTCCTTGACGGCGAGTTTCTCGTCGAGCGTGATTGGCGGTTTCTTGACGAGTTCGGCTATCTCATATTCTGAATTCACCATCGGGATTGAATCCTGCGGGATGCTGCGGAAAAACTCACGCACGTCGGCAGGAGTCGCTGATGCGCCTTCCACGATCTTCGCCTGAACCTGTTCCGACAAATACCTCTCTTTCACGAGCTGACGCTGCTCATCCTTGATTTCAAGCATGGTCTTGTTGTACATCTTCTCCAGATTCTCCTCCGACCCGAGCTGCGCGACATAATACCTTATTCTATGGTTCACCTCGCTCTCAATCTGTTCGGGAGTAATCTCGATACTGTCGAGTTCCGCCTGGTTCAGCAGCAGTTTCTGGAAAAGCAGCTCTTCCAAGATCTGACACCTGATGCTTCTCGCACTTCCTTTGATACCGCCCTGAAGCCGATATTGCATATACTGTTGCTCAATGTCCGACTGCAATATGATGTTCTGTCCGACAACAGCCACGACCTTGTCGATAATCTGCTCCTCTTGCGCGTAAATCGCTGTCCTGCAAAGTATCAACAACGCAATAGCAATAATAATCCTCTTGATTTTCATTTTATTAAATTTTGAAAACATAAAACGCCTCAGAACTGCACAAATGACAACCAAAGACAAATCTTACTCGTAGTATGCTTTTACTTTCTCCAATACTTTCTCGTTGACTGTCACCTGATACTTTCCGCGGAGCATTTTCAGCCATTCTTTTTCCATCTGTGCCTGATATGCTGATGTCACGATGCCTCTCGTCTCCTTGAAAGTCTTAGGTTCCGGCTTACGCACGTCAAGGATCTTGTAGATCTTGGTGGTTTTGTCAACTGTTGAAGGCACAACAGCCACCTTGCCTGTCTCCCATGTCATGGCATCGACATCAACGTTGTCGCCTTTCTGGAAGAACAGTCTTTTCACCGACACGTTGTTGAATTTCCTGTCGCCTTTCACTATCGCCCTGACAGAATCAAAGTCAAGGTCTTGATTGACAATGATATTCAACGTATCAACCAACTCCGGTTTCATCGTTGTAATAACTATCGCGTTCACGCGGTCGCCCCAGACGTATTCACTCTTGTGCTCTTCATAATAATTCTGAATGCCCGTCGTGTCTTTCACGGCCTTGTTCCAGACTTCCTTCTCCATGAGGTCGAACAGAAGAATGCCGTCGTGATATTCATTTACAAGCAATTCAAATTCAGGATATTTCGTTTCAAGATGTGTATCTTCGTAATTGAAGACCGACTCTTTAACGAAATCGGCATATAGTTCGTAGGCCAACTCCGCCGGCTGCAGGAACGGTTCACTTCTCTGGTTATCAACGATGTAATCGATAAAATTCTGGACTGTATATTTGTCTTTACCGATTTTGAAGATGACCTTATTGGCATCAACCGCAGGTGACACGACGTAGGCGCCTTGTGTGAGAGTGCTGTCGATTGAGGCGATGAATGCGTCTTTCACCTTCGTGTATTCCTTGAATTTGTTGTCTTTCATGAGTCGTTTCATCACGATCTCCTCACTTACGCTTGCGCGCATATCCTTCTCAATGCGTTTCCTGATGTTTTCTTTCTCTTCGTCATAATCTTTCACGCCGGCGCAATTGATCAGGCGGATGATATGGTAACCGTAGTCTGTCTTGACAGGCTCCGAGAACTCGCGCGGCTGGAGGCCTTTCACCACCGTGATGAACTCCGGCACTATCTGACTCACACGGAAAGAAGACAGTCTGCCGTTATTCGGCACTGTGCCTCTGTCGTCGGTGTACCTGTTGACTATAATGTCCCAGTTTTTCCCGTCAGCGTCAATCTCTTTGTACACGTTCTTTGCCTTTTCAGCGACGAGCGAGTCGGTCTTAGTCGGATCGTTTTCATCGACCTTAAGGAAGATATGAGCCGCGTCGATGATGCCGCAGGCCGGTGTCTTGCTGTTCACCTTGATGATATGATAGCCGAAACTTGAGCGCACCGGCATCGAGACCTCACCTTCTTTGGTGTTATACGCACCGCTTTCAAACGGATATACCATGTCGAAAGCCGAGAAATAACCGAGTTCACCGCTGTTGCCTTTGATAGCGCGGCGTTTTCCCGGAATCTCTTTCATGTCGCGTGCCGACGGGTCTTCGGAGACCTCTCTTGCCACGGCGTTGAAGTCCTCGCCTTTCATGATGCGCTCGCGGATCTTCATCGCTTTCTGATAAGCCTTCAGGGTATCGGCAGGCACTGCATGAGCATCGCATCTGACAAGGATGTGAGCCGCGTTGATGTCCCACTGCATGCGTTCGTACGCCTCTTCCATCAGCTTCTCGGTGATTTCGTCGTTAGAGAAATATGGTTTCGCCAGCTGTGTGCGATAGCTCTTGAACTCTTTTCTGAACTTTGTGACGGTATCCATGCCAAGGCTTTCAGCCTCAATGACTTTCAACTTGAAATCAACGAAAAGGTCAAGGTATTCATCGACGGTTTTCTTATCGAGGACCTCGCCCATGACGTTGTTTTTCTCATAGATTCCCATGAACTCACCGGCGGTGATATCCCTGTCGCCGATTGTCATCATGGTTTTCGACTTCCAGCTCTGTGCCGAAACGACTGCCGGCAACATTGCCAACACTAATGCTAAAACTTTTATCCTATTCATATTTTCATTTTGATGTCATATCTTCATTTTGCCGTTCTACGGATATGGAACCGCTACGCGGTTCTCTCACCTAATTACCTAACCACCTAATTATCTGATCATCTGACCTCATGCTTTCGTGCTGTAGTTTGGTGACTCACGTGTGATGGTGATGTCGTGCGGATGGCTCTCGCGCATTCCCGATGCGGTGATCTTGATGAAACGTGCGTTATGCAGCTCATCTATGGTGTGTGAGCCGGTGTAACCCATGCCGGCACGGAGGCCGCCGACCAGCTGATACACTACTTCCGAGAGGCTGCCTTTGTACGGCACACGGCCCACGATGCCTTCAGGGACGAGTTTCTTGATGTCGTCTTCCATATCCTGGAAGTAACGGTCTTTCGAGCCTTTCTGCATAGCCTCGAGTGAACCCATTCCGCGGTATGTCTTGTATTTCCTGCCTTCGAAGATGATTGTCTCGCCCGGTGACTCGTTGACGCCTGCGAACAGTGAGCCTGCCATTATCGAAGAAGCGCCGGCTGCTATGGCCTTCACGATGTCGCCTGTGTAACGGATGCCACCGTCGGCGATGACCGGTATGCCTGTGCCTTGCAACGCCTGCGCAACGTTATAAACGGCTGTAAGCTGCGGCACGCCGATGCCGGCGATGATGCGTGTGGTGCAGATGGAGCCTGGCCCGATGCCTACCTTGATGGCATCTACTTCAAGCTTGGCGAGGTCGCGTGCGGCTTCGGCTGTCGCGATGTTTCCGATGACGAGGTCGATGTTCGGGAACTCCTTGCGGAGCTGTCTCGTCACGTTGAACACGTTCTGTGAATGGCCGTGTGCGGTGTCAACGACGATGGCATCGACGCCGGCGTCAACGAGGGCGTGGGCGCGTTCCATGGTGTTGTATGTGATGCCGACAGCGGCGGCAACTCTCAGACGGCCATGCTCGTCCTTTGAGGCGTTCGGTCTCGCCTTGATCTTGATGATGTCCTTGTATGTGATGAGTCCGATGAGATGGTTCTGCTTGTCAACGACAGGCAGCTTCTCAATCTTATGCTCCTGGAGAATATCGGCTGCCGTGGCGAAGTCAGTGAACTCCGTCGTGGTGACGAGGTTTTCCTTTGTCATGACCTCAGAGATCGGACGGTCGGTGCGGCGCTCAAAACGGAGGTCACGGTTTGTGACGATGCCGACGAGCTTGTTGTCGTCGTTCACCACCGGAATGCCGCCTATGTGATATTCATTCATTATCTTCAAAGCATCGCATACCAATGCGCCTTCCCTGATGGTGACAGGATTGATAATCATGCCGTTCTCGGCACGTTTCACTTTCGTCACCTCAGCTGCCTGCTGCTCTATCGTCATGTTTTTGTGAAGCACGCCGATGCCGCCTTCCTGCGCGATGGCAATCGCCATCGGAGCCTCCGTCACAGTGTCCATGCCCGCCGTCACGATAGGGATGTTAAGCATGATGCGGCGTGAGAAATTAGTCCTCAAATCGGCATCACGAGGAATGATGTTGCTGTAAGCTGGAATTAACAGAACGTCGTCGTAGGTCAAACCTTCTTCAACAAATTTTTCGTCTTTTGTCATAATTCAATAGATATGTACCGAAACCGGTTTTGTTATTAACGTTGATTATTTCTCTTAATTTTATTAATCTGCAAAATTACAAAAAATAATCCAACGTCCGACTTAAAATTTCAATTACTTTACGGAGACAAAATAACGTGTTACAAATCGTCATCTGAAAATGGAAAAGGCAGCGCCGGTCTGCTTCGGATTTCCCGTTGAGAAACAGGCCGACAAAAAAACACGCTTTTAAAATCCAATACGTCAGACACATTATAAAAAAGTGCCGCCTTTACGACGACACTTTTGTGAATGATTAACCTGTGTGGACTGACAATTACTTGCTCGACTTCAGTTTTCCGATGAGCCGTTCCGCATCGTCGCCGCGGAAAACGTAAACCTCGGATGACGGTTTGTATTCAAACGGCTCGTATTTCTGCACCTGAATGGCGATATATCTGTTGTCGTGTGAGAAATAAAAAACGACCTGCACATTTCCGTCAGGCTGCCGCCGTACGTTGTCGAATCCGTCAAAATCCTTGTTCGCCAAAGCGACTTTTATACCATGTAAGTCATTGGCACTGAAATATATATTGTCTTTTGAAATCACAGAGCCTGTTGTCATGTCAATCAGTTTGTTTCTCTGTCCGAAGATCAGATAAAGTGCCACGCCGATGGCCACGACACCGAAAAACACCTCTGTCGAAGAGCCTAAGTTGCTCTCGACATTTCCCGACATGACGAACAGAACGCCCGCCAGCACAACGAGTATTGAACTCAAAATGAATGATATGATGTTTGTTTTTTTCTCCACATCCGGGAGTTGGCAACTGTTTATGTTTTCTGATAATATTGCAATTGTATTCATGTTGTAAAATTAAAATTTGATGTTTGAAAATAACTAACGAGATTTCCCTCCGTGAAAAACCTCTAATGTCTAATAGCTAAAGACTAATAACTAATGGTTAATAACTAAAGACTAAAACATCAAATCCTGAAATGCCTCAGCATCACGATGAAGAAATCGTTCGGGGAGGCGAAGCAGCACAACGACTGCGGTGAGGTCTTTGGTCCGAAAAACTTGAAATTGATTGGTAACCGTTTTGGAATCACGGTGTTGTTGGTCGTATTCTGGGTCTTTTTCAGTGATGTTGACTGAATGTGCGGTGCCGGCACGGAATCATGGAAATGAGGGACCGACATCACGTCATGTGAGACGTTAAACGATGTCTCAACCTGTTTCTGCAAATCATTGATAGCATTTCCATATACTTCATTTTGGGAGATATATGGATGTATCATATTGATAAGCAGGCACAAAGCCGCTGCAATAACGATATGTATGTGATGTCTCTTCATTCCAAAATTCAAGGTGCAAAGATAGAAACTTTCTCACTCAGTAACACATTTTTTGAAAATTTGTTTTACACCATTTTCAAAATTTATCTATTTTTGGAAAATTTTTGAACATGATTTCACCGGAATATCTGACAAAAGGTTCTAAAATAGCCCTCGTTGCGCCTGCACGGAAAATCAGCCACGAAGAGATAAAACACGCCGGAAACTGGATAGAAGACAATGGCTTTATCCCAGTCTATGACGACCGCTTGTTTGCTGAATATCACCAACTTGCGGGCGATGACGATTTCCGCGCCGCCGTGCTTCAAGACTATCTCGACCGCGATGACATCGACGCGATTTTCTGCGTCCGTGGCGGTTACGGGACGATACGGATCATCGACAGACTCGACTTCACTAAGTTTGCCGGACACCCGAAGTGGATTGTCGGTTACAGTGATGTCACCGTGCTTCACGCAAAGATGCAACAGCTTGGCTATCAGAGCATTCATGCCACGATGCCGATAAATTTCCCAAGCAACACCAAAGAAGCGTTGGATTCATTGCTTGACGCACTTACCGGAAACTGGAGGCTGCCCGACTCGCTGTCATGTAACGAAAAAACACCAGATAATCCGGAGATTGTCGGCGGAAACCTCTCGGTCTTGTACTCGATGCTGGGTTCCGACTTATTCCCCGACACCGACGGCAAGTGGCTGTTTATCGAGGACTTGGACGAATACCTTTACCACATCGACCGCATGATGACGGCGTTGAAACGTGCCGGAAAGCTCGCTCATCTCAAGGGGCTGGTTGTCGGGGCGTTCACGCAGATGCACGACAACGCCATACCGTTCGGCATGACCGCAAAGGAAATCATCATGGAAAAAGTAAAAGAATATGATTATCAGGTCATCTGGGATTTCCCGGCAGGACATATCGATGACAACAGGGCGATAGTTTTTTAACACAAGTTGCACAAGTATTGAAACACAAGTTGCACAAGTTTTTT
>JAKSMZ010000041.1 GCA_024400355.1 Bacteroidales bacterium | reverse complement strand
TTTTTTTGTGTCTGTCTTCCATCTTACGCATGATGTCAGGACAAGTGCTTGGAACGGAACATGAGGCTTGTTGCAAAGCCCCATCTCAGCCTTCAGCAATCAGTCTCATCAGTTCCTTCATGCCTTCCGAAGCACCTTTCTTTATGTGTGTGATCTTTCGCTCGGTGTCGATGTAAACATCTTTCGGGTCAATGAGATAGACCTCGGCGTTGTACGGGACATAGTTCAGCAGTCCGGCTGCCGGATACACATTCATTGACGTCCCGATGATGACGAAGATGTCGGCTTTTTCCGCTTCATACGCGGCATCTGCAATTCTCGGAACATCCTCGCCGAACCACACGATGAACGGTCTGAGCTGACTGCCGTCGCCTGCCTTGTCGCCCATCTTCACCTCAAACTCCTCTGGCTTCAACTCCTTGATATACTTTGGGTTATTCGGGTTATAACTCGAACACACCTTTGTCAGCTCGCCGTGAAGATGTATGATGTTATGGCTTCCGGCACGTTCGTGCAGGTTGTCAACATTCTGTGTCACGACAGTGACATCGAAATATTTCTCAAGCTCGGCACAAAGTACATGTCCCTGATTAGGCTTCACATCGAGAAGCTGCTTTCTCCTTTCGTTGTAAAAGTTGATAACCAATTCAGGATCAGCCTCATAGCCTTCTATTGAGGCGACTTGCATGACAGGGTATTTGTCCCACAGTCCGCCGGCATCCCTGAAAGTGCTTATTCCGCTCTCAGCACTGATTCCGGCACCGGATAAAATCACGAGTTTCTTCATAAGTATCATATCTTTAAGGCAGATTTCGCAGATTGGCGCAGGTGTTCATATTAATCTGCTGAGAATCAGCTTAAATCTGCAAGACAATTTTCATTTAAAGTCCCCAAGCCGTTTCATTTCACTCAAGACCATCCGCAGTTCCCCGAAGGTGTAGTCATCGCCGAGCACGTCATGCGCCGCGCCCAAGGCAGCATCCTGTGTCTCAGTGAAATACTCCACGATGTTGTCGTAATGTTCTTCCGTCATAAAATCCTTGGCGGAAGCATAGCCTTTCAATATCATCTCCGCCACATGGCCTTGTATCGTTGACAGCACCATGCCGCGGCGGTCGGCTATCTCTTCAAGCGTAAGTCCCTCATCCATAAGCTCTTTCGTGCGCAGCACCGTGTCTTTAAGGTCAAGCTCAATCTTCGACTCCTCATCATCAAAGTCCATCCTGCTCATCCCCTGATGTTCAAGGATAATGTTCAAGATGTCGGAACCGAACCGTTGTATTCTTGTTGAGCCGACCTTGGAGAGTGCCTTCAAATCCTTGATTGTCAGAGGTTTTTTCTCAACGATGGCTTGCAGCGTCGTTGTCGGGATGACCCTTGACTCAGGTATCTCGAGACCGAAGGCGACATCCTCACGCCATTTCACCAAGGCGTTGTATAATTTCAGGTCGCTGCCATAGAACTGCCTGCGTTTCAAACTTGTGGAAGATTTCTTTCCAAGTTCCTCTGCCTCAACGACTTTCTTATTCTTAACCTCAAGATACGTCTTCATCTCGAAACCATCAGCGCAAGCCTCAAGACACGCGCGTTTCACCATAATGTTTCCTTTCAACGAATCGAGCGCGTCTTTGACGTTTTTGTTGACATCGGCGTTGTCGGTCTGAAACGGCATCTCAAGCACATTCTCCACCGTCTGGATGTTGGAAAGAAAATACGCACAGCCTTTACGGATACGTTCCTGTAGCTGTAAATTATTGACTATGTTATAATTATCCTGTAAAATCCTCATCATCTGAACCTGAAACTTATCGCCGACTTCGACAACATTCTGATGGAAGATCCTCCAAACATCGGGCAATTCCTTCGATATTACAGGCTCGAAACTGCCTTTGTGCATCGAGACGACAGAATTTATCTTGTTCAGGTCTGTCTCAACATCGTGGAAGTTGAAAAGCTCAAAGAGCATCTCTGCCTCATACTGAATCTTGTTGTATTCGAACTGATCTTCATTAGGTTCCATCGACGGAATGGCATCGGTGAACTGATTGATTTTCAAGTCGTTGAAAAGACCGTTTTGCGAGAGTTTAGTCTTAAGCACCAATCCGTCGAGGGAGGTGCAGCGGCTCAGCGCGACATAAACCTGTCCGTGCGCGAAGGCGAGGCTCGCATCGAGGATCACGTTTTTGAAAGTGAGGCCCTGACTTTTATGAATCGTTATCGCCCAAGCCGTTTTCAGCGGAATCTGTGTGAAGCTGCCTATCTCCTTCTCCTCGATCTCCTTCGTGTCCCTGTTGATGTTATATTCAAAGTTCTGCCACGTAACCGGCTCAACCTTAATGACTTGGTCATCACATTTCACGAAAAGTCCGTTGTCTTTGTCGTAGCTCACCACCTTCCCGATCTTACCGTTATAATAAAGGTGTTCGCGTGAGGGGTCGTTTTTCACGAACATCACCTGCGCTCCAACTTTCAGTTCAAGCTCAACTTTTGTAGGAAACGAATACTCCGGAAACGTCCCAGTCACTTTGGCAGTGAAAGTCAAAGTCTTGGTTTTCAAGGCGTTGAGTTTGCTTTCGTTTATCTCATCAACCTGACGGTTATGCGTCATCAAGGTGATGAAGCCATCTTTCTCATCAGGCTCGAAATCAGGTTTATAATGACTGTTTAGGACCGCAAGGCTTTCATTGTCAAGGCAGTTGTTGCGCACTCTATTCAAGATGCCGATAAACTCGGCATCGGCCTGGCGATAGATGTGTTCGAGTTCGATGCAGTAGTACGGGATATTCTGAAGCACGTGACTGTCAAAGAAATACACCGATTTATAATAAGGTTCGAGCAGTTCCCACTCCTCCGGCTTGGCGACGGGTGCGAGCTGGTGGATGTCGCCTATCATCAGGACCTGCACGCCGCCGAACGGCTTGCTGTTTCGCCGCACGCGCCTCAAGACGGCATCGACAGCGTCGAGAAGGTCGGCGCGCACCATCGAGATCTCGTCGATGATGAGCAGGTCGAGCGAGCGGATTATCTTCAGCTTCTCCCCGCTGATCTTCTGATAACGTGCTGACTGCGAGCGCATTTGAAGGTCATTGCCGGATTCAAACTTAATATCGGCGCCTTCCGGTACCTGCGGTCCGAACGGCAGCTGGAAGAACGAGTGTATCGTCACCCCGCCGGCGTTGATGGCCGCCACGCCCGTCGGCGCCACAACGACATGACGTTTGTACGTGTCTTTCACGAGGTTACGCAGAAAAGTGGTCTTGCCCGTCCCCGCCTTCCCCGTGAGGAAGATGTTCATGTTAGTGTAACGGACAAACCTATCGACCAGCTCAAGCTTAGGATTCTCAATTTTCTGCAGCTGCATGACTCTCATTTTTTCGGTCACAAAGTTATACATAAAAACCAAATGTGCAGATGATTTTTTTCTTAAAAGTTTTTATTAAATTTTTGTAAAAAAATTATTAAAAATTTTTTGACAACTCCTTTCATTTTCAAAATTTTATGCCGGAATGACAATGCTGCCGTTCATATTTTCATCTGTATTTTCCGCATCATAATGAAAAATAGACTATTTTTGCCGCCCGTTATGAGGAACATCTTAAAGTCAACGCCATTCTTGGCGATATTAACATGCCTGCTGTGGGGTTCGAGCTTCGTCCCGACCAAGACCGGCCTTAAGTATATGAACGCGCCGCTGCAATTCGCGGGCTACACCTTTGTGTTGGCCGGCATTTTCATGATGCCCTGGGCGAAAGTCGGGAAGCATTATTTCCGGCAGGTGATCGACAACTTCGGCATCATGTTCAAGGTAGCAATATTCTCTATCTCAATACTTTACGGTTCATATTACACAGGCATGAAACTCACCGACAGCTCCATTGCCTCGATGATCGTGGGCTGTCAGCCGTTCTTCGTCGCCATCCTCGCGCATTTCATCCTGAAAAACGAACGGTTCAGCACGGCGAAAATCATCGGGATGGCACTCGGCATCACCGGCATCATCGTGGTAAGCTGGCCCGATTTCGCCAACATACAAATAATCGGTTTCGCCTCGGCATTGGGAATAATCCTGATTATAATCGACTGTCTTTCAGCGGCCTACGGCAACATCATCGTATCGCAGATCGACTTCACGAAAGTTGACATCAAGGTGTTGAACTCGGCAGCCTCGTTGTTGGGAGGCTTGATATTACTGCTTTTCGCCTACCCCATTGAAGGTATGGCGGCTATTCCGAAAGAACCGGATTTTTACATCTCGCTCGGCGCGATGGTGTTCATCACGGTGGTCACGACAATCATCTGGATGCGGCTGCTCTCGCGGAAAAATGTCGAGGTCTCAAGCCTCAATATGTGGAAATTCATCCTTCCGCTTGTCGGCAGCACCGAGAGCTGGCTGTTCCTGAAAGACGATAATCCAAACGCGTATTCCATTGCAGGACTGATAGTTATCACCGCGTCGCTACTGATTTTCTTCGGTGGTAAAAAGAAAAAAGTCAATTAAAAAACAGCTCCGCCGCGATGCCATCGGCGAAAAGCATCCCATTATCGGTCAAGGCGTATGTGCTTCCTTTCCTGACAAGACGGCCATCTTTAAGATAAGGCGCAATGTTTCTCTCGAAATGCAGCTTGTATTTCTCACCGAAATTCATTTTTATGACATCAGTGTCGCAGCCCCAGCACGTCCTCAATGAGGTCATCACATATTCGTTGTAGCGGTCGTCAGAAGTGAGGACTTCTTTCTCAAACCAATTCATCTTCAATGAGTTCGGAAATTCATTTATCAGTTTGCAATATTCCGTCACGTTGGCGACGTTCCACTGCCTTGAGGTGCCGTCGAACGAGTGCGCCGACGGGCCGAGGCCGAGGTATTTCACGCCGTTCCAATACGAACGGTTATGCCGCGAGTGATGTCCCGGTTTTGCGAAGTTTGAGATTTCATAATGTTCAAAGCCTTCATTTTCAGCGCGTTCCACGAGCATCTCATAATGCCGTATCATGGCATCTTCGTCAACGGGAGCAGCGACGCCCCTGCTGATACGTTGCCCGAGAGCTGTCTTCGGCTCGATTGTCAGCGCGTACGCCGAGAGGTGGTTGATGCCTTTCGAGAAGAAAATGTCGAGGTTCGCCGCCCATTTCTCTTCCGTCAAGGTCGGAATGCCGTAAATCAGATCCATCGTGACTTCTTGAAAACCAGTCTCGTTAGCCCAATCCAAGACCTGAAGCGCGTGCTTCGAATCGTGTTTCCTGCTCAGATATTGAAGGTCGTCGTCATGGAAACTCTGTATCCCGACGCTCAAGCGGTTTATCCCGATAGTGTTAAAATCTTTTAACAATTCCTTCGAGACGGTGTCGGGGTTCGCCTCAAGCGTGATTTCGGCATCTCCGGAAATGTTAAAATTTTTATACAAAACATCGAGAACAGACTGTATCTCATCGGGTTTCAGGAGAGAAGGAGTGCCGCCGCCGAAATAGACCGTGTTGATTTTTTCATTATTCAGATAAGATTTCCTTATTATGATCTCATTTTTCAAAGCATCAAGAAAATCAGCACGTTGCTTATCGGTGACGACCGAGAAGAAATTGCAGTAAGCACATTTGCTTTTGCAGAAAGGGATATGTATGTAGATTCCAGCCATGCCGCAAAAGTAGGAATTTTTTTGATTGTTATATGCCTGTTACGTTTTATTTATTATTTTTGCGGTTTAATTCAAAAAATAACGAATATGCTTAAGAATCTACAAAATTTCAGAAAAATCGCTGTCATGATGATTGCGATGCTTGCAATTTCTCTTGGAGTCAATTCACAGAATTACTGGTATGTGAGAGGTGAATACACGTTCAGTCCACCGTTGCCGCAAGGCACGTTCACGATGGGATTTGAGGACGGTTCCAACATCACTGTTGACGACGTTGAATACACCGAGATTCGCAGCTGGTGGGAAGGTGTCTATGGTCCGACAACAGAAGGCATCTACAGGGTTGACGGCAACCAGGTCTATTTCCGCGAATATCTCTACAGTGACGGTTACGGAGAGGAAGTGCTTCTCTACGACTACGACCTCGAAGAAGGCGATTTCTTCCACGACGACGACGAGCATCCGATGCAGGTGACTTCGGTGACAACGATCATCGACAACAACGGCGTTGAGAGAAAGAAATGGGAGTTCTCGTTCATGCAGCTCCCGGAAGAGACGGAATATTGGATCGAAGGCGTGGGCAGCAGCCGCGGCTTCCTCAATGTCGGCGTCTATGAACCTGGCGACGAGGGCGAAGTGTTCGACCTCCTCTGCATGCACAACGGCGACAATGTCATCTATATAGACCCGGATTTCAACACATGCGACATCGATGAGATTGAAGAAAATTCTGTCGCAAACAGCTTCGACATCTTCCCGAATCCAGCCAATGAAACCGTTAAGATCCTGAATGACAGCAATTTGTCAATCACAAACATCGAGGTCATCGACATGCTTGGTCGCAGTGTGATGTGCGTTGAAAAAGATTGTGAAATCAATGTCTCAGAACTTCCTCAAGGCGAATATTTCGTAAAGATCAACGCAAGCGAGAATGTTATCATAAAGAAACTTTTTGTTAACAGATAAGAGATAATCCTATGAAAATAAAACACATAATCATGGCTACAGCCATTTCAGCTGCACTCGTGAGCTGCGGCGATGAACCGAAACAAGAGGCTTGCAACGAACAGCAGGCCTGCCAGGAGAACTACGAAGCCCTCGCCAACCAATATGCGAAGGTGACTCTGACAAGCAACATCGACCATCTCTCGTCTAACGAGAAAGAGATGCTCGGCTACCTCTTCGAGGCCGGTAAAATCATGGACAACATCTTCTGGACAGAGAACCTCGGCGGTGACAGGGACGAGTTCCTGAGCAAGATAGAAGACCCGAACGCACGCAAGTTCGCGGAGATCAACTACGGCCCGTGGGATCAGCTCGACGGCCTCCGCAGCTTCATCCCAAGCTACGGCAAGATGCCCGCCGGTGCCGGTTTCTACCCGACCGACATGACAAAAGAAGAGTTCGAGGCATGGGACAACCCCGACAAGACAAGCCTCTACACCCTTGTGCGCCGCGATGAAGACGGACAGCTCTATACAGTATGGTTCCACGAGGCATACAAAGAACAGATCGAGAAAGCAGCCGGCCTTCTCATGAAAGCCTCCGACCTTGCCGGCGACAAGGAGTTTGCCGAATATCTCAGACTCAGGGCGAATGCTTTGCTCACCGACGACTATTTCGAGTCAGACATGGCATGGATGAACGTCCGCAACAACAACGTCGATTTCGTCATCGGACCTATTGAGAACTATGTCGATGCACTTTACGGCTACAAGGCAGCACACGAGTCGTTCATATTAATAAAGGACCTCGACTGGAGCGCACAGCTCGCACGTTACGCGGCGTTGCTGCCTGAGCTTCAGACCAAGCTGCCGGTCCCTGCCGAATACAAGAAGGAGAAACCGGGCACCGACGCCGACCTCGCCGTCTATGACGTGGTGTTCTACGGCGGCGACTGCAACATGGGTTCAAAGACCATCGCCATCAACCTGCCTAACGACGAGAAAGTGCAGCTTCAGAAAGGCACACGCAAGCTCCAGCTCAAGAACGCGATGCAGGCAAAGTTCGACCAGATTGTCATGCCTATCTCAAACGTCCTTATGACAGAGGCGTCACGCCCGAACATCAAGTTCGACGCTTTCTTCGCCAACGTGATGTTCCACGAAGTGGCACACGGTCTCGGAATCAAGAACACGCTCAACGGACAAGGCACTGTGCGTCACGCACTTAAAGAACAATACTCAGCCATCGAAGAGGCAAAAGCCGACGTCCTCGGACTGTTCCTCGTCACAAAGCTCTCAGAGATGGGCGAATATACCAACACGACACTCGAAGAGAACTACACGACATTCATGGCGGGCATCTTCCGCTCGGTGCGTTTCGGCGCGGCATCGGCACACGGCAAGGCCAACATGCTAACTTTCAATTTCCTTGAGAGAGAAGGCGCATTCACACGCAACGCCGACGGCCTCTATGCCATCGACTTCCCGAAGATGAAGGCGGCCATCGAGAAACTCGGCGGCGAGATCCTCAAGGCCGAAGGCGACGGCAGCTACGAGTTCGTGAAAGAATGGATCGCCAAAGACGGCGTCATCAGACCTGCACTCCAGGCCGACCTCGACAAGGTCAACAGCCTCGGCATCCCGAAGGACATCTGGTACGAGATGGGAATGGAGTATCTTTTAGGTAATTAGGTGATTAGGTAATCAGGAGAGAACCGCATAGCGGTTCCATATCCGTAGAAAAAACATCAAATGATAATTGACAAAAGAACCGCGTAGCGGTTCCATATCCGTAACAACAGTAAAAATATCAATACAAAATGAAAAAAGCATCATTGTTTTTCGCCCTCGTCTTTGCTATGATGGGCATCGTCCGTGCCGACGAAGGCATGTGGCTCCCGATGTTTGTGGAACGCCTCAACTACGTTGACATGCAGAAAATGGGTCTCCAGCTCACCCCAGAAGAGCTTTACAGCATCAACAACAGCAGCCTTAAAGACGCCATCGTCGGCCTCTCGAACGGCGACAAGCCACGCGGTTTCTTCTGCACAGGCGAGATCGTGTCGGAGAACAGCCTTCTCTTCACCAACCATCACTGCGGCTACAGCTCGATAGCAGCCCTCTCGACAGTGGAGCACGACTACCTCAACGAAGGCTTCTGGGCAAGAAACTACAGCGAGGAACTTCCAGCTGAAGGCGTAAGCGCCTCATTCCTGGTCAGAATGGAAGACGTGACAGCACAGATCCTCGGCGTCGTCAACGACACGATGGACTGGGCGGCACGCCAGAAAGCCATCAACACAAAGGCAAAGGAACTCGAAGAGGCGGCTTCGGAAGACGGCAAGCTCAACCCCGTCGTCAAAGGCTTCTTCGAAGGCAACGAATATTACATGTTCGTCTATAAGACCTACACCGACGTCCGCCTCGTCGGGACAGCACCGCAGTCGATAGGTAAGTTCGGCGGCGACACCGACAACTGGATGTGGCCCCGTCACACCTGCGACTTCAGCGTGTTCCGCGTCTATGCCGATGCCAACGGCGAACCGGCAGCTTTCTCGGCCGACAACAAACCGCTCACCCCGAAGCATCACCTCCCGATCAGCCTCGACGGAGTGCAGCAGGACGACTTCACGATGATCTGGGGATTCCCAGGCTCGACAGAACGTTACATGACATCTTACGGCATCAACTACAACGTTGACACATTCTACCCGATTGTCCACGATGTCTTCAAAGCCGAGACCGATGTCATGGATGAATACATGATGGTTGACCAGGCCGTCAACATCAGCTACGCCGACAACAAGGCCGGCCTCGCCAACACATGGAAGAACTTCGAAGGCCAGATGAAGATGCTGCGCAAGAACAAAGTAGCCGAACGCAAGGCTGAACTCGAAGCCGAATTCACAGAATGGGTCAACGCAAACGATGACCGCAAGGCCGAATACGGCGAGGTGCTCAGCGCCCTCGAAACGATGTACGGCCAGCTCAACGAAATATCAGGCACATTGTATTATCCTAACTTCGTGAGCCAGCTCAACCCGTTGGCGATAGCAGCCGAATTTATTGAATATGCCACAATCATGGCTGACAAGGAATCCAAAAAAGAAGACAAGGCAGCCGCAACGGAGGCACTGAAAGCCATCGACGCCGATGCGATGTTCGCAGGCCTTGACGCCCGCGTCGAGAAGAAGATGCTCGTCGAAGTCCTCAAGATCTACGGCAAACAGTTCGCAGAAGAAGAACTCCCTGTCTCAATGCAGAAACTCATCAGGAAATACAAAGGCGACTGGGCGGCACTCGCAAACGACGTCTATGACAACTCAATGTTCAGCAACGCCGAGAGCATGAAGACATTCATCGAGAAGCCAAACGTGAAGAAACTCGCAAAAGATCCGGCGTTCCAGCTTATGAGCGGCATGATAGAACAGATTTATTCTGTCATCCCTGCCTACAGAATGGCGAACATGGTCATCAGCGAGAACAACCACCTCTTCGTGAAAGGCCTTCGCGAGTTTTACGCTGAGACACAGCCAGGCAAGGTTCTCTATCCGGATGCAAACTCAACACTCAGAATGAGTTACGGCTCGGTGAAAGACTACCAGCCAGCCGATGCCATCTCATACGACTACGTCTGCACAGCCAACGGCGTCATCGAGAAATATATCCCGGGCGACTTCGAGTTTGACTCGCCGAAGAGACTCATCGATCTCATCGAGAAGAGAGACTTCGGGCAGTATGCCGACAAAAACGGCGAGCTTATCACATGCTTCCTCTCGACCAACGACATCACTGGCGGCAACTCGGGCAGCCCTATCATGAACGGCAAGGGCGAACTCATCGGCCTCGCCTTCGACGGCAACTGGGAAGCAATGAGCGGCGACGTCAACTTCGAGCCAACACTCCAGAGAACGATCAACGTTGACATCCGCTACGTGCTGTTCATCATCGACAAGCTCTCTGGCGCAACCAACCTCATTGATGAACTCGACATCCGCAAGGCGATGCCGGAGCCAATCAGGGTTGAAGACGCAGAGTAAGAGTAAAAGATTAAAGATAAGAGAGCGCGAGGCGACGATGGTTTGCTTCGCGCTTTTTTATTAATTTTTCATAAGTTTAGCTGCCAAAATTTTATCAACAACAACATTTCCTTTGTAAACATGAAAAACAACATACCATTTCTTGTTTTTAGTTATCAACAACTTGGCTTTGGAATGGTAATTCTTTGCAATATTATAGTTCGTCGATTTAAAAATACCAGCCAAATATTTTAAAGACTGAATTTCAGACAGAAGGCTTGTCACATATTTATCGGCTAATGATTCTGAATTGTTTTCAATGATAAAATCTCTGATTTCATTCAAATCACGAATCACCTGCTTTTTCACAAGAATTTCGTAGGTTTTCATAATGGCTTTGGACTGATTCTTTCAGAAGATCGGAAAACTCTTCAAATGTCACACAGCCTCGCATACATTTCCGGTACTGCTTCTTGTCTGGCTTTCTGCTTGAAGAAGTTGATGTAATCTCTCTTTCCGAATATACGTTTGTAATAAACATAACTAAAAAATTGATTTGCAAAAATACTATTAATTTGAATCTGCAAGAATGTTTTTACTGAAATAATTATTACTTTTGCAGAAAAAATAAGAACTATGTCGTATGAACAAATAGCGAAATTAGAGTTGCTTAATGCTGTGAATAACATCAACACATTAGCTGACCTGAACGAATTTAAAGACTTAATTGCCCGTTTTTTTGCCGCCAAAGCACAGAAGGAAATTGACGAATTGTGGGATAATGGCATAATAAACGAAGACACAATCAGTACATGGGGTGAAGAACACATGCGAACACCTTACAGACATGCATAAAATCGTTCTTGACATTGAAGAATATCACAAAAAATTGTCAGCATCATACAAATAAGACGAACAAAACCGCATAGCGGTTACATATCAGTAACATCATGTCAAAGAAAATCATCCTATCAGCAATCTTCATCATGTCGATGCTTGCCGGCAACGCGAGAAACCGCATCGGCGAAAACATTGATGTCACACATTATGAGATAAGAATCAACAACTTGGATTTCACGAACCACACCTTGGACGCCGTCACCACCGTGACGCTGACCGCCTTGGACGCCGTCTCGGAAATCGACCTCGAGCTGAAAAACCTTACTGTCACCGGCGTCACTTCCAACGATGTCTTTATAAGCAGTTTCTCGCAGGACGGCGACATGCTGAAAATCCTGCCCGGCTTTGAAATGTATGCCGATCAGACGGCGTCGTTCACGGTTTCATACAACGGAACCACCTTCAACGACGGCTGGGGCGGCGTGCTGTGGAGCGGCAACTA
>JAKSMZ010000040.1 GCA_024400355.1 Bacteroidales bacterium | reverse complement strand
GTTTTGGTTAATCAACGGATTCTCACCCTTGGGTCAAGAACCCCGTAGATGATGTCAACGGCGATGTTTATCACGATGAGCATCACACCTATTAATAATACGGCTCCCATTATGACGGGGAAGTCAAACTTGTCGAGGGCATCCACGATGACGACGCCGATGCCTTTCCAGTCGAAGACGTATTCCACAAAGACAGCACCGGCGAGCAGCGACGCGAACCAGCCTGAGACGGCGGTCACCACCGGCGTCATCGCATTACGAAGCGCATGAACGCCAATTACCCGCCACTTCTTCAGGCCTTTGGCTTTAGCGGTGCGGATGTAATCCATCGACATCACGTCGAGCAGCGTGGTGCGCGTAAGTTCTGTTATCACTGCCAGCGGGCGCAGACCGAGCGTCAATGCCGGAAGTATCAGGTTCTTCAAGTCGAGATACGAGCCGTTGCCGTAGTCATCGACGGAGAACAGACTGCCTGTCATCCCAAGTCCCGTCACGTCATGAAGCACGAAACCGAGCAGCCATGCAATGAGAATCGCGGCGAAAAACGAAGGCAGCGACATCCCTATCGTGGTGACGAACAACGTCAGTCTGTTCAGAAATTCTGAGTTCACTATTGCAGTCAGGACACCGAGCAAGACGCCGATGACGAAGGCAAATGTTATCGAGACGAAAGCGAGTATCAGCGTGTTGGGGAAAGCCTCGGAGAGTATCGCGCCGACAGGCCGCTTGCTCTGATAAGAATAACGCAGATACGGTGCCTTAAGGACGACGGAGGTCTCCCCTATCGTCATGATTTTCAAGCATGGAACATCATATCCGTGCCGTGAGTCTTTATAAAATGAAACAAATGACAGGTCGTTGAGATAATCGAGATATTGCTTCCCGACACTTTGGTTCAAGCCGAGTTCTTCTCGTATAGCCTGCACGTCTTTCTCGTCGGCGCGCTGTCCGAGCATCATGCGCACTGGGTCGCCAGGCACTATCGTGAACAGGAAAAACACCAATGTCGCCACGCCCCACAGGACGAGGATGCCATAAAGGAGTTTTCTGACGATATATGCTGGCATTGCGGGAGGTTAGGTGTTAGGTGTTTAGGTGTTAGTGGGATGTGTTGATTGGGAAATCTATTTTAGCCCATTTATTGACAATCAAGCCGTTATCTATCAGCATCAGGCCGGGATTTGAGCGGACCATCGTTTTCAGTTCGAGTTCATCGCCATAATAGACATCATAAAACATCTGATATTTCTCATGGAATTTCCCGACATTCTCCGGCAGAACGGCAGTCAGCCAGATATATTCAGCACCCTCATTTTCAATGGTTTCAATCATTTTTCCGCAAAGGCTGAAATCCTCATCGGTGAACTCATCTATATACGGCGCGACGAAGACGTAAAGATTTTCCGTTTCATAAAGCACGTGCGTGAAATCCTCGCCGCCGGCATCAAGCATCGCGAAACCGAGAGTCTGCGAGCCGCCAACCGTCCGTTGCGAGACGAACTCCCATTGACTCATCCAGACGCTGTCGTTCCATGGGTAGTTTGGAGACTCAAACTCCTGTGTTTCAGCAGTTTCCTTATTCTTGTACGTCACAAAAATCTTTCCGGCATCGTAGTCCTTCGGCGTCATGTCTTTCCCGACTTTCCAATCCATGAAGTCAATGACAGGGAGATGACGGATGTTATAAATCTCAAAGCCGACAAATCCGGCAGCGAAGACCACTGCGAAAAGCCATTGTCCCAACTTTGTCACACGTTTGTTAACCAACGATTTATTGTTGAATATCAATGGGATAAGAACAGAATCAATGATTAAATTCTTGAAGAAAGTCTGCCAGTTGCTCATCTTGATTGCGGTGCCGAAGCAGCCGCAGTCAGGCACGAGGTCATACATCGCATCGAAATATGTTGTGGCGGTGAAGAAAATCATCAGCAGTGTTGCGCCCAACGTTGCAAGGCGGGGTAACATATTGAGGAACAGACAGATACCAACAACAAACTCCGCAAGTATCAAGGTAACGGCCAGAGCAAGTGCGGCATCGTTCAGCCATTGCATCCCGTAGGCGGAGAGGTAGTCGAGCACTTTGTATTTCGTGCCGAGCGGGTCAACACCTTTCGTGAAACTGCTGAAAATAAACAACGCGCCGACGAGCATCCGGTTGACTGTAAGCCCTGCTGGGTTATATTTCTTGCAAAAAACAATTGACAAAGCCAGAACAGCCAGGATTACAGCGAGAAGCAACACCGAAAATTCAGGTCTGAAGCCAACCCAAACCGCGCATCCCAACGCCAAAGCGGTTATTCCGAAAGAAGCGGCTTTGTTTTTATGACTGAACTTAACCATTACTGCTGTTTGCTTTCGTTAATCTGAATCATGCAGAACACAGCATAATTGATCATGTCAAAATAATTCGCATCAAGGCCTTCAGAGACGATAGTCTTTCCGTTATTGTCTTCTATCTCTTTGACTCTCAACAGTTTCATAAGAATTAAATCCGTCATTGAGCTGACTCTCATGCTGCGCCATGCCTCATCATAATCGTGGTTTTTTCTCGACATCAGATCGAATGCGTCATTAAGCACCTGTTTATGAAGGGCCGAGGCTCTTTCCGGATCCAAATCAGGCTGGTCAACCACTCCGAGTTGAAGTTGGATAATCGCCATGGCTGAATAATTGATGATACCGATAAATTCAGGCTCAACGCCTTCATTCACAAGATGTTCCTTCTTGCGCTGTATGCTTCTGATCCTGTTCGCCTTGATAAATATCTGGTCGGTCAACGACTCGGTGCGCATGATACGCCACGCCGCGCCATAATCTTTCATCTTCTTTTCAAAAATATCGCGGCACTGCGCAATAACTTGTTGATATTCTGCTGTTGTATCCTTCTTCATTATCGGAAAATTTTATATTTTTGCGTAATATTTTGAACTCGTAAAATTAGTAAATATTATGTTACGCATAAAATCAAGAGGACATTTTTTTTCCTTCGACCGTCCCGCCATCATGGGCATCATGAATCTCACCCCGGATTCTTTTTTCGATGGCGGTAATTATCAAGGACTTAACTCAATTATTGAGCATTGTCACAAGATGATTTCGGAAGGTGCCGACATCATTGACTTAGGAGCTTTCTCGACGCGGCCAGGCAGTGAAATCATTTCCGTCAAGGAAGAGTCAGAAAGAATGATTCCGGCATTGAAAGCCATCAGGAAAGAGTTTCCGAGCATTCTCATCTCCATTGACACGTTTCGCCAAAGCATTGCATATCAATCAATTGAAGAAGGTGCGGATATTATTAACGACATTTCGGGCGGCACCTTTGACGACAAGATGATTCCCTACATCGGCAAGAATCACATACCTTATATATTAATGCACATCACCGGCAAGATGGAGACGATGCATCATGATGACATCATTTCGGATAATGTCTGTGCGGAAGTCAGACAATTCTTTAAGAATCAATTAGATATATTACGCAGCTTCGGCGAACAGCAAGTAATTCTCGACCCTGGAATCGGTTTCAACAAGAGTATCTGTTGCAACTTCAAACTGCTTGAGAACATTGATGATTACAGAATCGGCGATCTGCCCATCCTGATTGGGATTTCACGCAAATCGCTGATTTATAAGACACTGGACATCACGCCAGCGGAGGCATTGAACGGCACCACCGTACTGAACACCATCGCCTTGATGAAAGGTGCTGACATCCTGAGGGTTCACGACGTGAAAGAAGCCGTTGAAGCAAGAATTTTAGTTGGAAAGACAAATATTTAAACTTTTTTACTACTTTTGTGAAAATTTTCTGACATGACTGAGCTTCTGATAAACGCGTTCATACAGGTTCGTTTTCTTGACGTTCTCGACGTTTTCCTTGTCGGTCTGCTGCTTTATTTCATTTACACATGGATGAAGGGCAGTGCTGCCATCAACATTTTCATCGCCATCGTAGGCATCATAATCATAATGAAAGTCGTGACGCTCTTGCACATGGAGTTGTTGAGTTCCATACTTGGCGCATTCATCGATGTTGGTTTCATTGCATTGATTATCATATTCCAACCGGAAATCAGGAGGTTCCTCTTAAACATCGGGACGTCAAAATTCGCCATCGGTTTCCGCAAGATTTTCTCGCGTTTCGGGCTTAAATACAAGACCGACGACGTGACCGAACTCGACCCAATTTGTGAGTCATGCATTTCGATGGGAGAAGGCAAGGTCGGCGCGCTGATTCTTTTGGCGCAAGAGAATGATTTACAAGACATTATTGACACCGGAGTCAAAATAGACGCTATCATCAGCAAGCCGTTGATTGAAAACATATTCTTCAAAAACAGTCCTTTGCACGATGGGGCGATGGTCATCTCAAACAACAAGATTGTGGCGGCGCGTTGCATACTTCCAATCACCCAGCAGACCAGACTGCCAGGCAGTTACGGACTCCGCCATCGTGCCGGCATAGGAGTTTCAGAAATGCACGACTGCATCGTGTTAGTCGTTTCCGAAGAGACCGGAAGCATCCGCATCGTCTTCGACGGCAAAGTCACCGATGTGAAGCCGTCTGAAATGAAGGCAAAGATAATTGAAATAGAAAGCAAGAAACATCTCAAGGGCAGGAAATGACCGCTATTTCAGCGGAACAAGCCTGTCGTTTTCCGTCTTATAGAAATAACGTTCGTAAGGATTGTACCGGAAGCGATTAACGGTGTCGATGGTTTCCGGCGCAATGTTAAAGTCGATATAGTTATTCATCAGATAATCAAAGCAATAGCCGGCGTACAGCTTTCCGAGCATCGTTGCAAAACGGTAAAAGCCATCCATGTCAATGCTGTCGGCGAAGATTTTGGCAAAAAGTCTTCCGTTGGCGTCAACATCAAAATAACCGTCAAAATCGTTTGAATAGTTCTGCTCGGCATAGGCCGTTTCCGTTGTGTTTGAATCACCAAGGTCGAACCATGTTGCAACGTTTACGACATCAACCGGAACCGTCACATACACGGTCTCATCGTAGAAACGAGCCGCTACCCTTTGATAATCAACCAATTCAGTCACTTCAATCTTAGGAATGTCAATTATCCAGCGAGTGGAGTCAGCCGGCAAGGAGTCAGTGTTCCAATATTCGACATCAAGTCCGTAGGCCCGCAGTTCCTTCTCCATCGAAAAGTACAGAATATCAATGAATTTCGCGTCATCAATCTTGTCAATGACTTTAATTTGCCTTTCAAGATACGCTATTTTCTCCTCATTTGAAAGAGTATCCATCTCGCTTGGGATCGTATCGTCACGCAAGTTGTTCTTAATCAACATATCAGGGACAAAGAGCGCGACTTTCACGCCTTGACTTCTGTCAACAAAGCGTTGCGCAAGTTCCTTCTCCTGCGAGCAGGAAATCAGGAACAAGACTGCAACAGACAATATAAGAGTTAACTTTTTCATATTTAGAACAATGTCAGTTGTCCGTCGGATGACTCATCGTCAGGAATCTCAACGGATGTTGTATCATTCACATTATCAGATATTTCAGTCTCATCTGAAACACTCTGTCCACTAACTTCCCCGTCTTTTTCAGTCTCCTCAGGTGTTTCTTCGACATCCACGACAGGCGGCTCAAACGGTTCAAGGAACTCGTAATAATTGACATCGTGAACCGAAAGACGCTTTCCTTTAGCCTTATAGCTCTTCACGCCGATATATTCATCAACGTTAACTTCCTCATCATCAAAGTGTTTACCGCTGACTCCATCGTTGAACTTAAGCAGAAGACGCGGCAGCAGGTCCATGTTTATCGCAAGGAACCTGGCATTTTCGTTTTCGCCGATAAATGAGATACGTTTGTTCAGCGGAGTGTCCGTATCGACATTGAACCTCTTGATATACATCAACTTAGTTTCAGATTCAACGTACAATACAGTAAAAATCGCATCCGTATCAAACTTGAAAATCATCGTCATGTCGTCATCGAAATGAGTTGACAGGTCGAAGTTCGTCAGGCGGAACTCGCCATTCGAGTGGATCTGCATAATCTTATCGTCGCCGGAGAACGAGCCGAGCAAAAGTCCATGTCCGTCGGCATTCAGACGTTTCACCGTGTCGTCGTACCAAATCTCACGCGCCGACAATGTCGAGACGCCTTCCTCATGTTTAAAAATTCTGCTGACTGCGTGATTAGTAAGCTTATTGCCACGTGTGGCGCGTCCTTTGATGTCAAGATCCGCGAAATTATAATCGAAAGTGAGCTTCTTGAGTTTCGGCGACGGACGCAGCATGACTTTTACGACTTCGGCTTCGCCATTCGGATTCGCTGAGAAATAAACGATCTTTGAACCCGTCTCGCCCATCGTCAGGTCATAAATCTTGTCATGAGTGATGCCATCGACATAGAAACGTTTCACATAATACGGATTTCCAGGTTTTCCGTTACGATACGCAATGTTATAGATGGTGCGTTTGTCATTTTTATGGAAGACATTGACATACAATATCTTATCCGGCCCGACGAACAGTTTCTGCTGCAATTTCACGACCGAGAACGTTCCGTTTTCGCGGAAAACGATGATGTCATCAATGTCGGAGCAGTCGCAGACGTAACCGTATGCGTCCTTGTTTTGCTCTTTCTTCAAGCCCATGCTGTTGCAGATGAAGCCTTCTTCTTTGTTGACATAAAGTTTCTCGTTATTCGCAGCGACCGCCACAGCCGAGATGTTGTCGAAATTACGTATCTCGGTCTTACGTTCACGCCCCTTGCCATATTTACGCTTCAATTCTTCGTAGAAATGAATCGTATAATCAACGATATGGTCGAGGTCGTAAATCACCTGTTCGATTTGCTTTTCAATGTCAAGTAATTGATCTTCAGCCTTTTTAATATCGAACTTTGAAATCTTTCTGACAGGTTTCTCGCAGAGTTTCAAGACGTCATCGCGCGTTATCTCGCGTTTCAATTTCGGGCGGTAGGGGTCGAAAGCGCGTTCAATCGCATCAATCTGTGCGTCAAAACTCTCGGCATCTTTTTCAAGTATCTTATAGATTCGCTTCTCGAAGAAAATCTTCTCCAACGAGATCCAATGCCATTGACCTTCAAGGTCTTCGAGTGTATTTCTCAGTTCCCAGCTCAGCAAGTCAAGAGTGTGGTCGGTGTTATGTTTCAGAATCGCGGAGATGGTCGTGAAGACCGGTTTGTCATTCTGTATCACGCAAGTGCAGAGGCTGCTGATCTTCACCTGGCACTTTGTGAAAGCATAAAGCGCGTCGATGGTCTGGTCGGGCGAGACACCCGGCGCGAGGTGGATGACGATCTCGGCGTTCTTTGAGGTGTTATCATCGACACGGCGGATTTTTATCTTACCCTTCTCTCCTGCCTGTGTGATTGACTGTATAAGTGTTTCTGTCGTCGTTCCGTATGGTATCTCTGTGATTACCAATGTCTTTTTATCAATTTGCGAAATTCTCGCACGGACTTGCACGCGGCAGCCGCGGGCACCGTCGTTATATCCGCGCACATCAATCAAGCCGCCGGTCTGGAAATCCGGATAAAGCTCGAAAGGCTCATCACGGAGATACGCTATCGAAGCATCAATGAGTTCGTTGAAGTTATGAGGCAGGATTTCAGACTTCAGGCCGACTGCGATACCCATCGTTCCCTGCGCAAGAAGCAGCGGGAACTTCACCGGAAGCGTCACAGGCTCCTTGTTTCTGCCATCGTATGAAGATGTCCAGTCTGTCGTTTTCGGGTTATAAACCACGTCAAGCGCGAACTTCGAGAGACGAGCCTCGATATAACGAGGGGCAGCGGCCCCGTCACCGGTAAGGATATTTCCCCAGTTACCCTGACAATCAATGAGTAAGTCTTTCTGACCAAGCACCACGAGAGCATCGCCGATGGAAGCGTCACCGTGTGGATGATATTTCATCGTGTTGCCCATGATATTCGCTACCTTGTTGTAACGGCCGTCTTCCATCTCCTTCATTGAGTGCAAGATACGGCGCTGAACCGGTTTCAGGCCATCGTTGATCTCAGGCACCGCACGGTCCAATATCACGTATGATGAATAGTCAAGGAACCAGTTTTCAAACATGCCCTTCAGCGGGATGACACGGTAACCGTCGCCCGACTGCACCAACATGCCTGACTCCTCCTCCGCCGTCGGGTCAAAACCATCCAATACCTGCGTAACATTCTCTAAATCAGACTGTTCGACTTCCTCACCCAAATCAGCATTTTCGTCTAACTCTTGATTGTCAATATTTTCGTCTTCAAAATCGCTCATAAACCTTTCTTAAATAACCGCCAAAATTACAAAAAAATTCTCATTTCCAGAACCTTAAAATCAAAATTTCTGTCAACAATGCAAGTAACGACAATAAGATGAACGGTTTCCACAACATCTGGCGATGCAGCACGCCGTTCATCACATAAGCTGAATGCGTCTCGGACTTCAAGACCGCAAAGACATTCAAACCTTTGTCCCTCAACATCTTATCAATCTCATCCTGACTCTTGAATTTCATCTTCGATTCAAGCCGGCTGTCATTCCAAGCCGATTTTCTGACGACCTTGTCTCCATTGTAAACATCATAGAAACCAGCACTTGATATTTGGTCATATACTCTAATAATCGTGTGATTATCAGACATTTCCACCATTGGAATGACTTCAAACGCGCCATCCGCCTCCTTGATTCTCGCACCACCTTCATCAAAAACATTCAACGAATTGATTGTCATCTCTTTATCTTCGCCGATTGTGTACGACAGCTTTTCAACACCGAGTCCGAGCATGGCCATTTTCATCATTGTCGGAACGAAAAGCGAGTTGTCGGCAAAGTCAGTCCATTGAGCGTCAAGCCTCACGGAAAACGAGAACACGTTGCCGTTTCCAATCTTCGTCACCGTCAGGAAAGGGTCGCCGTTTTGCAAACCTATCAGCGTCAATGAATTGCCTGACACATTCCTGCCAGTATTATGCCTGAAAACCTTCGGGAAATCAGCGTTGTCGGGAATCTTCACAAACACATCGTCAAAGAACGAGTGTTGCTCAGCCAACAGACTGACACTCAAGGTGTCGTCATTTGTCTTATCATTTTCAGACGGGAAAACGACGACCGAGCCGCCGTCTTTCGCGAAGTCGAGGATCGACTGCCACAAACTCTCGTTCAGCGATGACTTATCGTTTACAATAACCATCTGACAATCATCGAGATACTGCTGGTCGATGCGGTTTGCGGCGATTGACTTATATTCAAAAAGCGAGTCATTGGAGAAGAGTATTTGAGACGCATTACGATGCGTTTCAACTGTTTGACCATCAGTCAGTTCCACGATTTTAATCACCGGACGGACGTTGAGGACGAAATCATACGAATCATCGAATGTTATCGGGAAATCGTTGATTGCGACTTTAGCCGTTTTCTGCCCTGCTTCATCAAGCACGAACTGCATCTTAGTCTCCGTCATTCCCCCTGCCGTAATATCGACAGTCGTAAACGCAACCGCGTGATTATCAATCTCCAAGTTCACAGGAAACCCTTTGATTTCCTTATCGCTCTCATTGACGATTACAACATTCACTTCATTAGACAGCCCCGCCTGCAAAATCGGTGAAGAGAGCCATACCGTATCGACATAGACATTTTGCTGATAGTCGGAAGCCAGCGGCAAGGCTACAATCTGTATCGCCGAATCTGCAACGGCACCGTCAAGGTCAAACATGTTTTCCTGAAAATCGGAGAACATGAACAGCGACGCTGTATTGAAGCCGTTGCGCCGCATTATCATCTGCAGATTTTCGTATAACACATTGAACGCCAGCGGTCCTGCCTCGGTTTTCATGCCATCGATGCGCATCAGCATCTCATCGCGGTTCATCGGGTATTCGTCTTCAATCTCGCGGCTGTTGGTGAGAAGCACGAAACGCTGCGAAGGGCTGATGCCATTGACCAAGGCGCGTGCCGAGGAGCGTGCATCCTCCAGCAGCGTGATCTCCGACGACATACTTTGCATCGACATCGAATTGTCGATATAAACAGCGGTGAGGTTTCCGGCGTCATCAGCCAGCAGTTTCTGGTCACTCTTATAAGGATGGGCAAAAGCGAGAACCAATCCGGCGATGAACAACATCCTCATTATCATCACGATAATGTATTTCAACTTCTTTGTCTTGGCATTTTCCTGCTCTATCGTTTTGAGCGTCGCGGTATTGCTGAAATACACAATCTTGTGCCTTCTGAAATTGAAAAGGTGAACGACAACCGGTATCGCGAGGGCGAAAAGGCCAAAGAGCATATTCGGGTATAAAAAAGACATTTTGCAAAAAATTATGTGTAATGTTCTGACCGCGTCCTAATTTATCCTCACGTCGCCGAGTGTCATCAGTTTTTCCAGATCAACGGCATCGGGCTGCCATGCGCGGACGTGTATCTTCGGCAGTTGGTCGCGCAGGTCAACGAGCAGGAAGAGGTAGCCGACATCGCCGTAGGTTGATGAGAAATATTCCTGACGGACACGCACGCCATAGACATCGCTACCGCCGTTAGCCTTCGTGAAGTCGGTGTCGGTGAAACGCAGTCTGATGTAATCCTGACTGTTGAAGCAGTCGAGGAGGTTATTAAGGTATGTGTCCTTGTCGTATTTCTTCAGTTGCACCTCCTCATCGGTGAGTTTGAACGTCATACGGTCGGGGATTACGGTCTTTTTCACCACGCGGCCCACGATGACGAGGGCGTCGTCGGAGTAGATGCTTTGCAGGTAGCTGTGGCGTTTCAGCGCGTATGCGGTCTGGTAGTCTTCGAGGAAGTTTATCAGCACGAGTCGCGACTGCTCCGGCCATTTCGTCTTCGACATGATGTCTTCTTCAGCCTTGTCGGAAAGACGGAAGGCGATGGAAGTGACCACCTTGCTGACGGTGTCGAAGCGGAACACGACATCCTGCGAGAAACCCGGCGTGTTGCTGATGTCGAACTGAAGCATCATGCTGCGGCAGATGACTTCATCGTTGTATTTCAACAGCTCGTAATCCTGCTTCCCGACGACGGTAATATGTCCGTAGCCGACAAGCGTGTCCATCATGTTGAAACCGTCTTCAGAGAAGCAGCCGCGTGCCGGCTCAAGGTCTCCGTCACGGAGTGCTTTCTCAATCATCCGCATCTTATCGAGATACGACTTCGAAGCCGGCATGACTTTCTTCTCCATCGCGGCAAGCTCCGGCGTCTCGTTTTTTTCTTTCACATTCAAAGTCTTTTCGAGGTTGATGCTGCGGAAATTGTTTGAGAACCGCGGAACTTTTATTATTTCCATGGCGTTATACACGGCGGCGTTCATCTTCTTCGCGTCGGCGGTGAACGAGTAATCGACCTTCACCTTCAGTGTGGTTATGTTTCTGTCGAGGAGATTCACGACCATATTTCCGTCGCGGACGGTGTTGGCGATGTATTTCCTGCCGTTATGAAACTCGCAGCGGAGATTGGCGACAGGCTGTCCCACATTTGTCATCACCTTGAGTTTCACCACTCTGCCGCTGCCGTCTTCCTGTATTGCATTCTCCTTCGGGACGATGAAATTGAACGACCGCAAGATGCCGTCTTTGCCGTCGATACGGTTCACAAACCATTCATAATCAACAGGTTCATCTTCAATGGTTTTAAAAACGAGCTTCTTGCCCTGCGGATGTGCGTAACAGAGCATCAGTGCCCAGTAGTACGATTTGAGGGCGTCTTCGAAACTTGCCACCTCCTCCATCTCCATGCCGCGTGTGAGGTATTTCTGTATCTCGGCCTTGCGGTCGGCGCACATCTCGCGAAATTCGGAGCGTCTCAGATAAACGAAACACTGATATTCTTCCGTCTCGTCATTTTCCACAGCATACAGCTCCGCCGACTTCTCCACGATACGCTGCCGGAAAGTGCCGACGATGTTCTCAACCTGCCGGTCGCCGTTGTCGGGCAGATAGATGGCGTGTGAATCGCAGTTCCTCGCGATGTCGCCGTAGAGTGCCAGCAGAGCCGACTCTCGGGCATCGTCGTACGTCTTCGCCACCACACCTGTCCCGTGGAAATATGTGGTGTCGTTTTTTATGTTTCCGATCTCTTTTCTAACCGACTGCGCAACAACATTGTCCGGCAGCAGTGTGGTTATCAGCAAAATGGCGAGGTA
>JAKSMZ010000004.1 GCA_024400355.1 Bacteroidales bacterium | reverse complement strand
ACTTTTAAAAGATGTTTTCCAAAGCCATGCCGAAAAGCTTGTCCAAGCTTATCCCCATGACAGCGGCCTGTTTCGGCATGATAGAGGCTTCCGACATGCCAGGGACGATGTTCACTTCGATGAATGTGAGCTGTTTCGGTGTCAGGATGTAGTCGAAACGTGCAAACCCTTTGCACTCGAACTTGTCGTAAAGCATTGCCGATGTGGCTTTTACCTCTATCTCGCTTACCTCGTCCAAGTCGGCTGGACAAATCTCATCTGATTTACCGTCGGTGTATTTCGCCTCGTAGTCGAAGAACTCGTTTTTGGGTACCACTTCGGTGACGGGAAGCACCATGGTCTTGCCTTTCACCGACATCACAGTGCAGGCGAGTTCACGGCCTTTGACGAACTTCTCGCACATGATCTGGTCGCCTGCCGAGAATGCTTTCTCTACGGCAATGTCAAACTCTTCCTCGTTATGAACCTTGGTGACGCCGACGGAAGAGCCGTTGCGTGTCGGCTTGATGAACAAAGGCAGATCCAATGCCTTGATAATCTTCGCTTTGTCGTATCTTTCGCCTTTGTTGATGATGACTGAAGGAGAGATGTTGGCACCTGCCGCCGCCGCGATGGTCTTGCAAAACTCCTTGTGGAATGTCAATGCCGATGTCGTGAAATTCGATGATGTGTATGGCAGCCCGAGCATCTCAAAGTAACCGAGAAGCTGTCCGTCTTCGCCCGGCACACCGTGAATGGCGTTGAAAATACCGTCAAATAAAATCTTCCTGCCGTTGAGCGTCACGGAGAAGTCATTCTTGTCAATGTTCGTGCGTACGCCGTCATCTGAAAGATGATACCAGCTATCTTTTTGAATCACAACGATATACGAATCATATTCTTCAGGATTAAGATGCGCCTTGACAACTTTCGCGCTCTTGACGGAAATCTCGTATTCCCCGGAATAACCGCCACAAACAATCGCTATTTTTTTCATTCCAAAATAAACTTAAATTCAATAAATTTCATTATTTTTGTGGCTTCAAAATTACGAAAAACGTTTTTAACACAAACGAAAAAAATGAAAAAAATGAATGCTCCGAAATTTTTCAGAGATAAATGGTTCTATATTAGTCTTGTGATTATTATCTTATTGATAATCATTGCTTTTAAAGTCGTTTTCAACCGTCTTGACAAATTTACGCGTCATGGTGATGAAATGGTTGTCCCTGACCTCATTGGAATGAATTATGAGGAGGTGCAGGAGATGTACAAGGATGTTTTTCATTTCCAGCTTGTTGACAGTATATATGTCAGGGATTTTCCGGAAGGTGCCGTGTATCAGCAGAACCCGAAAAAAGGCTTGAAAATGAAGAAGGGCCGTAACATGTATATCGTCATGACCACCATCTCGCCGGAGATAGTGAAAATGCCAAACCTGAAGAATCTCTCGCTCCGCCAGGCAATGGTGAAACTCAATTCTGTCGGACTGAATGTCGGTAATCTTGTTTTCGTCGATTATTTCGCAAGAAACGCAGTGGTCGGCCAACTCATTGATGGCAAAGAGATTGCACCAAATGACGATGTGGTGAAAGGCATGTCGGTGACACTCAAGGTTGGCCTCGGCAATGGCGATATGACAACGCATCTGCCCGACTTGGTCGGAGTCTCTTACCGTGAAGTGAAAAATGTCGTCAATGGCGCGTCGCTAAATCTCGGCTCCGAAATTTTCATTGACACAGACGATTACGACAGTCTTTTCGTTTGCAGAATGGAACCTTCATGCGATGCCAAATCAACGGTGCCGCTTGGCTCTGAGGTGAATGTCTGGTATAAGTCAATCAGCAAGTTTGATTTCAGATGGTATGCGCATGAGAAATTCCGCCGCGACTCGATAGTGGAAAGACTCAGAAGGATAAAGGCAGACGATGAAGACATAAACTATGTGATCGACAGCTTCAATTACATACTGTCACACCGCACATTCTCGTATGACTCGGTGCTGCATCTCCGTGATAAGGGAATGAGATATGAACGCCCCGACTCGATTGTGCTTTTTGATGAAGATGATTTGTATTTCAATGATACTGTGAACGATAACAATTATTTTTACGATGAATAGAAAACTTTATATATTGGCGGCCATGTTGTTCCTCGGACTGTGTGGCCATGCGCAGGAATATCTCGTCGGGTTCGGCGACGGTGCCGGCACGAGAGACGGACAGCAAAGGATCGTGTATAATGACAACGTGGCGACACTGCCTTTCTTCGATGACTTCACGGAGAGCGGCAACAGCCCGTCGCAACAGAGATGGCAGGGCTATTGCGTCTTCACTAACTCAGGTTTCCCGTATCTTCCTGTAAACTACCGCGCCGCGACGCTTGACCTCGTTGATGAACAGGGTGCGGTGTACAACAACGGAAGCAGCAGCCCGTTCATCGCCGACTCCCTGATGTCGGTAGCCATCCGCCTCGACAGCTTGGACGGACGGATGCTTACACCTGCCGACTCGCTCTATCTCAGCTTCTATTACCAGGCAGGCGGTTACGGCGATGCCCCCGACAAAAACGACTCACTCGTGCTTTGCTTCGGCTATGGCTACGACGAACTCGTCGTTGACCCCGAAACAGGATTCGAGGTGACTTATGAGAGAACGGCATGGAAACATATCTGGAGCACGGCCGGGATGGACTTCGACAGTACTTTCACGAAAGTGATGATACCCGTCACCGACACGTGTTTCTTCAAAGAGAGATTCTATATTCTTTTCTATAATTACGGAACACTGCCTACGACAATGTACCCGAACGAAAGAAGCAACATGGATATGTGGAACATCGATTTCGTGTATCTGAATGCCGGCAGGACCTCAAACCCTTACATTAAGGAAGATGCGTATCCGAAAGTGAGCCTGACGGGACAAAAACCTCTGCTGCTGAACAGATACAGCTCGATGCCTTACAGGCAATATGCAGAGACAAGCCCCGAAGTATCAATGGGTTACAAGATTCCGGTGTTTGCAACGAACCTGGATTCCATGAACCATCAGGTCCGTTACAGCTGTGACGTTGAAAGCAATTCAAACGGCACGGTGTATCATGTCAATGACACTGCTTTCTTGCTTAACCAATATCTGACCGATGGGGTCGTGGCGCACGATGTCCTGCTGAAGAATTTCCGTTTCCCTGATAATATCCAAAGCGATTCGGCTTCGTTCACAATCCGTCAGTATATCAATGTCGTTGACCAGTACGGCGCGACTGTTGCAGGCGATTCGATAATCAGCACACAAGGGTTTTACAACTATTATGCCTACGATGATGGCATACCTGAAAAAGGCTACGGGCTTACGCCCGATGACACGTATATGGCGACGCAGTTTAATGTGGCGGCACCCGACAAACTCTACGGCGTGCAGCTTCTGTTCAACAGGACTTACAACGACGCGAATTTCAATTTCTTCGACATTTATGTCTGGGGCAATAATGACGGCAAGCCTGGGAATGTGATCTATGTGCTTGAAAATCAAAGGCCGGAATGGTCGGAGAATATGTATGAGTTTACTTATTACGAGTTTGAAAAACCGGTGAATGTCAGCGGGACGTTCTATGTCGGAATCCGGCAGCAGGATAAGAAATCGATAAACATCGGCTTCGACACTTCAAGAGATTGCAGTGCGCATAATTTCTTTAAGGTAAGCTCAAGCTGGGAGTCAAGCCAGTTTAAAGGCTCATTGATGATCCGACCTGTCGCTGGTGCGGGTTATTACATCGGAGTTGGTGAGAATCAAGATGTTATGACAGAGTTTGTGCTTTCACCGAATCCGGTTTCAAACGTTCTTCACCTTAACGGGATTAATGCAGATGAATGCAGGGAAATCACCGTCTATGACCTGACAGGCAGGGCACTGATGAATATGCCATATTCCAATGAATTGAATGTGAGTGATTTGGATGATGGTGTCTATATCATTCGCGTGATGACTCATGACGGGGCTTCCATGTCTTCAAAGTTTGTCGTTTCAAAATAAAAGTTATGTCTGAGGATTTTATCGGGGTGATTGGCGACAACAACGAGGAAAGCACAGAGCTTTTCGAGCATTTCAGGATTGTGGCTGACAAGGGTCAGGCGTTGACCCGCGTGGATAAGTTCTTGCAGAACCGGCTTGAAAATGTCTCGAGAAACCGTGTCCAGAATGCCGCGAAAGCTGGAAGCATCTTGGTCAACGACAAGCCGGTCAAGTCGAATTACAGAGTCAAACCCTTTGATGTCGTGACGGTTGTGCTGGCATATCCGCCGCGCGAAATAGTCATCAATCCGGAGAACATCCCGCTTGATGTCGTATATGAAGATGATGACGTGATAGTGGTGAACAAACAGGCAGGCCTCGTAGTACATCCAGGCCACGGGAATTTTGACGGCACCTTGCTCAACGCACTTGCCTGTCATTTCAAGGAAAACGGCTCGAAAGTGGAGAATGGCTTCGGCTATCTCGTGCATCGCATCGACAAAGACACGACAGGCCTGATGATTGTGGCGAAGAACGAGACCGCGCAGACTGTCCTCGCGGCGCAGTTTTTCGAGCATTCGATAACACGCCGCTATCAGGCACTCGTTTGGGGTGACTTCGCTGAAAATGAAGGAGTCATAGAAGGAAACATCGGGCGGTCGGTGCGCGACAGAATCGCAATGGCGGTCTATCCCGACGGCTCACAGGGCAAGACGGCAGTGACTCATTATAAGGTCGTAGAACGTTTCAACTACGTAACCCTGGTGGAGTGTCGCCTCGAGACAGGACGCACACACCAAATCAGAGTCCACATGCAATATATCGGACATCCGCTGTTTAACGACAGTCTGTATGGCGGCGACACGATCCTTAAAGGCACGACGTTCTCGAAATACCGTCAGTTCATCGACAACTGCTTTGATGAGATTCCGCGACACAGCCTCCACGCCAAAGTGCTTGGTTTTGTGCATCCTGCGACAGGGAAAGAGCTTTATTTCGATTCGGAGCTGCCTCATGACATGATGTCTGTCCTCGACCGCTGGCGGGTCTATGCGAAAAACAGCAAGGAAGTGTAACTAAAATAATCAATACCATGATAGTAATAACAGGTGCAGCAGGTTTCATCGCGAGCGTCGTCGCTGGCTGCCTGAACGAACAAGGCAGGGAAGACCTCGTCCTTGTTGATGATTTTTCGAAGAAACAAAAAGAAAACAACTATAAAAACAAAGCGTATAAGCTTCTTCTCGACAGGAGAATCCTTCACGGATGGTTGGAGAACAACCATAATGATGTCGATTTCGTCATTCATCTTGGCGCGAGGACCGATACCACCGAATTCGACTGGAATGTCTTTGCCGATTTGAACGTTGACTACACTGAACGCTTGTGGGCATTGTGCGCCAAATACGGGATTCCGATTGTATATGCCTCATCAGCAGCCACATACGGTGCCGGAGAGCTTGGTTATGCTGATAGCCATGAGGTGGTGGAGAGGCTTCAGCCACTCAATCCATACGGCCGTTCAAAGAATGAAATCGACAAATGGGTGCTTTCGCAGGAGAAATGCCCTCCGTTCTGGGCCGGCCTGAAGTTCTTCAACGTCTATGGCCCGAATGAATATCACAAGGGCAGGATGGCTTCGGTGATTCTTCATTCATTTCACCAGATCAGGGAATGCGGCGAGGTCAGTCTGTTCCGCTCACACCGTCCTGACTATGTTGACGGACAGCAGCTCAGGGACTTTATCTATGTCAAGGATATCGCTTCAGTGATTCTTTTCCTGCTTGAGAAACGTCCTGAAAGCGGACTCTACAACCTCGGCACCGGCAAGGCACGTTCGTTCTATGACCTTGCAGCCAACACGTTCAGGGCAATGAATATGGAACCTAATATCAGGTTCATCGACATGCCCCTTGACATCCGCGATAAGTATCAGTACTTCACGGAAGCGAAGATGGACAAGTTGCGTGCGGCAGGCTACGACAAACCGTTCACCTCACTTGAAGACGGTGTCTTTGACTATGTGAAAAATTATCTCGTTCCGGAAAGATATTTTTAAATCTGTTTCTGTCTGTCAGCGAGTTTCTTGTCGAGGTCGAGGAGAAACTCCTTGGCGTGCGTCAGGGTGCGCATCATCGTGGCGTTCTCTTCGAGTTTGTCGAACTTTGTCTTCATGGCTTCTTTGGCACCTTGAAGCGTGTAGCCTTTCACTTTCACCAACTGATAGATTATCTGAATGTAACGGATGTCGCGCTCTGTGTATTTGCGGCTGCCGGCGGCGTTCTTGCGCGGACGCAGGACCTCGAACTCACTCTCCCAGAAACGGATGGTTGATGCGTTCAGGTTGAACATCTCGGCGACTTCGCTGATCTTGTAGTATAATTTCTTTACTTCCATATTAATCCATTGTTTGTGAAGGTTCTTGCGACAATTCAAGAATCATGTCGTACTCTTGCGGGGTTAAGTCGTTGAAGAAGAAGTTGATGGGATTGACCGCCTTGCCGTTTTTCAGCACCTCGTAATGCAGGTGCGGCGCTGTTGACTTGCCGGTGTTGCCGATGGTCGCAATCTGTTCTCCCCTTTTGACTTTCTGTCCGACTTTCACGAGCGACTTCTCGATATGTGCATATCTCGTCTTATAACCATATCCGTGGTCGATGATGATGTTGTTACCGTAGCCGGTCTTCGCTTTCTCTACTTTGACCACCGTTCCGTCGCCAGGACAGAAAATCCCTGTCCCGAGCGGTGCGCTGAAGTCTATGCCGCTGTGGAACTTGTGAACCTTATAAAACGGGTCGGTCCTGTTGCCGAAATGCGATGAGATGCGGTGAATGTCAACGTTTCTCACAGGCATGATAGCCGGAATGCAGCCGAGCATCTCGGTCTTGTTCTTCGCAAACTCAAAAACCTCATCAAGTGATTTCGACTGTATGTACAGCTGACTTTCGATGGTGTCAATCTTTTTTGCCACAGCCTTGACAATCATGGAGTTGTCATGACCGTCGAGGAACTCGTAACGCTTGGCGCCACCATAGACGTTTTTCCTTATTGAAGAAGGTATCGGCTCTGCCTCAAAGATAATACGGTAGATGTTGTCATCACGGTCTTGAATCTCACCCAGCAGAACGTCAATATTCTCAAGCTCATCGCTCATGATCTCGTATTGAAGCTGCAAAAACTCAATCTCCCGCGCCTGAGCATGCTCTTTCGGGGAGCCGATGTACCTGTTTATGAAATATACAATGCATCCGCCAAGTACAGCAGCAGTCAGCAAATAAATTATCACCCTTGTTAAATGCTGCCTCCAGGAAATCTTATATTCCTCATAATCAAGCGTTTGGTCGTTATATATGTATTTCTTCCTTGTCATGCTTCCCAAAACAGAAAAATAAAACGAATTATTTGTTTTTTTAGTGTGGCAAAAATAATATTTTTTGGTAAATTTGCACACTTTTTTCGACAAAAATTAAATAAGGCGTAATAAATGAAAGCAAACGAAATCCGTAAGAGTTTTCTTGACTTTTTCCAGTCGAAGCAGCACCTCGTGGTGCCATCGGCTCCGATAGTTGTGAAAAATGACCCGACATTGATGTTCACCAATGCTGGAATGAACCAGTTTAAGGATGTCTTTTTAGGCAACAACCCACGCAAGGCGCCACGTGTGACCGACATTCAGAAGTGTCTCCGCGTCTCCGGCAAACACAACGATCTTGAGGAGGTCGGACGCGATACCTACCATCATACGATGTTCGAGATGATGGGCAACTGGTCGTTCGGCGATTACTTCAAGGAAGACGCAATCGCCTGGGGCTGGGAGTTCCTCACCGAGGTGATGAAGATTGACAGGGACAGACTCTATGTGACTGTTTTCGGCGGCGATGATAAAGACGGGATGGCTCCTGATAATGAAGCATATAACTTCTGGCTAAAGCATGTCGATGCCTCTCGCATCATCTACGGGAACAAAAAAGACAATTTCTGGGAGATGGGCGAGACAGGTCCGTGCGGCCCTTGCTCCGAAATACACATCGACATCCGTGATGACGAAGACCGCAGGAAGATCAACGGCCGTGACCTCGTCAACAAAGACGACCCGCAGGTCATCGAGATATGGAACCTTGTGTTCATGCAGTATAACCGGCTTGCCAACGGCACACTTGTGAACCTTCCGGCTTGCCACGTGGACACGGGTATGGGCTTCGAACGCTTGGTACGTGTGATGCAGGGCAAGAAGTCGAACTACGACACTGATGTCTTCACTCCTATAATCAGCGAGATATCAAGACTTTCGGGCGTTGAGTATGGCAAGGATGAGAAATGTGACATCGCAATGCGCGTCATCGCCGACCACCTGCGTGCTGTGAGTTTCGCCGTCACCGACGGACAGCTGCCGTCGAACAACGGCGCCGGCTATGTGATCCGCAGGATTCTGCGCCGCGCGGTGCGTTATGGCTACACCTTCCTGAAATTCACGGAACCGTTTGTGTATAACCTCCTTCCTGTCCTTATCAGCGAGATGGGCGAGCAATACACCGAACTCAAGGCGCAGCAGACGCTCGTCTCAAAAGTCATTTACGAAGAAGAAGCTTCATTCCTCCGCACCCTGTCATCGGGAATCAAACGTTTCGAGAATTACGTCGAACAGAAAAAAGACTCAAAGGTCATCGACGGCGCATTCGCCTTCGAGCTTTTCGACACATACGGATTCCCTGTCGATCTGACAAACCTCATGGCGGAGGAGAAAGGCCTTGAAGTCGATATGGATGGCTTCAATGCTAATCTCGAGGAACAGAAAAACCGCTCGCGTAAGGCAGCCGAGAAGATGTCGGGCGACTGGGTTGAGCTTATACATGAAGACAAGCCCACGAGCTTTGTCGGATACGACGAGCTCGAATGCAGCTCCAGGATTTTGAAGTTCAGAGAAGTCGTCGCCAAAGGCAAGAAACATTATGAAATCGTTCTGGACAAGACGCCGTTCTATGCGGAGATGGGCGGTCAGGTCGGTGACAAGGGCGTTCTCATTTCTGAAAATGAGACACTTAATGTTGTCAATACGGTGAAGGAGAATGACTTGAGCATTCATATCACAGATATGCTTCCGCAAAGTCCTGAAGCGGTTTTCACCGCGAAAGTAGATGTTGAAAGACGTCACAGGATTGAGGCGAATCACACCGCGACGCACCTGATGCACGCGGCGTTGAGACAAGTACTTGGCACTCATGTCGAACAGAAAGGCTCGATGGTTGACGATGAACGGCTCCGTTTCGACTTCAGCCATTTCGCAAAGATGAGCGATGAGGAGATCCGTAAAGTCGAGGCTATTGTCAACCAGAAGATCAGAGAGGATCTGCATAATGATACCGCCGTTGATGTGCCTGTCGATGAGGCCCGCAAGATGGGCGCCATGGCACTGTTCGGTGAGAAGTATGGCGACAAAGTGCGTGTCGTCACTTTCGGTGCTGATTTTTCACGTGAGCTTTGCGGCGGAACACACATCGCTTCGACAGGTCGCATAGGCGCGTTCAAGATCTTAAGCGAGGGAGCCATAGCTGCCGGCGTCCGCCGTATCGAGGCGATAACAGGCGCAGCTGTCAGCGAATACCTTGACAGTCAGATTGAAACACTGAATAAGATAAAGGCAGTCGTCAAGTCGTCCGCTGATGTGGTGAAAGCTGTCGAGACTCTCGCGGCACAAAACACCATGTTGCAGAAGAAGATTGAGTCGATGATGATGGCTCAGGCTGTCAGCGACGCAAGAAACGCATACACTAATGCGACGGAATGGAACGGGCATAAATTCGTTTTGACCCGCATCAACGCCGATATGAATCAGATGAGAAATATTGCGATGGCATTGAAAGATATTGATGCCGAGGCCGTTGCTGTCATTGGCGGTGTCTTTGAAGAGAAACCTGCCTTGTGCGTGATGCTTCCGCAAAGTCTTGTTGATGAACGGAAAATGGATGCCGGTGCGATCATACGCACAGCGGCCAAAGAGATCCAAGGCGGCGGCGGCGGACAGAAGACGCTCGCGACAGCCGGCGGAAAGAATGCCGCGGGGATAGACAAGGCCATGGAAGTGCTTAAGTCGTCTTTCGCTTAGGATTTTTTATGATTTATTATTTTTTTTAACAGCTTCCGACATCATTTTGCCGGAAGCTGCTTTTTGTTGAAAAAATGTGATGTATTTGCAAAAAATATCGTAAATTCGCGGCAATAAATTTTAATTTTATGAGAACGAGATTATGGCTGTCTTTGACCGCATCTGCTTTGATGTTTTTATGCGGTTGTTCAAAAAATTCAGAGTCAACGATTATTCTGGTAGGAGAGGAAAAAGAAGTTGTAGAATTTACGGAAGTCGGCACTGATGTGCTGCAGAAAGCATTGCTTGGGTACGGATATGTGACCGATACAACACAAAGGCTCATGCTTACGACTCCTCCAAACGTGGAAGGTAAGTATTTGATTGACAGAATCTATTTCCTTGCGTTGGAGGAAGTTTACAATGCCGGCACGGAACTGGAGACGTATATGGGTGATTATATTGATAACATGAATGACGACAGTCATCATGAGTCATTGGCTTTGGAAATTAGAAACCAGAATAACCGTACGGTCGATATGACTTATTCGTGGTCGGTTGATGGCAAAGAGATATATAATTATGATATGACTGCCAATGTCATTGGAGCAAAATATTATGACAATAATGGCGAAGAAGTCGAGATATTTGCTTTGTATTTTGTCTGTGAGAAAGATTATATCGACCCGACTGCCGGTTGGGACTGCCATTATCATTCCGGAGAGTTGATTACAGGAAAGATTCTGCCGGAAGGCATCGCTGATTTCAAGTTCTCTGCCGTGTGCCGCGACAAGTGGGGCGCAGATGCCGGAATGCTTCAGAGAGTCGGTGATTTCAAAGTTGCCGAAGATTATGGAAACAAACATCAGGAAAATTATATTACACCAAGAATCGATTAATTTGTAAATCATGAAAATTATGAAAAAGAGCGTATTATTTCTATTCTGTATATTGGCATGTGGACAACTGCTTGCACAAAAAAGCACGTCGCGTGAAAACAAATTTTTCATTACCAATTCAAAAGCGGTCATCATCGGACTGAAAGGCGGCGTTGATCTGGCTGGAATGTCATACACTTCATCAGCGTTGAAGTCATTGAATAAGGATATGTATCTGCGTCCGGCTGGCGGCGTGTTCGTCGAGTTTCCTGTGACAAGGTCGTTCGCTATCGGTGCCGACATCATGTATCAGGGCAGGGGAGTGAAGCTGAATTATTATAACGGTGGTGATGAACAGTATCCGGTCAATTACAAGGTTTCATCCAACTATGTCGATTTGAGAGTGCCGTTAACATACAGGTTTCTGACAGACAAGATGATCAATCCATACGTTTTTCTCGCGCCGGATCTGTCAATGTTGACAGGCGGCACAATCTCGTTGGATCAGAAGTCGAACCTCTCCGGCGAGGAGGATATGAATCAGACAATTGACATCGGTGATGCCAACATGAGACCGTATTCAATAAGTGCAATAGCAGGTGTTGGAGCGCGGATGAACCTGAATTTCAGGGAGTTTGCCATCGTTGTGAAGTTGGATGTCGCCTACAACTTCGGTCTTGTCAACACTTATTCCGACAAGGAGATGAATCACGGCTTCGGGAATCAGCCTTATAACGGGAATATCGTTAATATTAATGCATATACTGAAATTGGCAGACGTTTTAACAGAGGTCCTGAGGTGATGCTCAGTATCGGGTTGCCACTTAAGTTTATGAAAGACGCTTGCAGCGGTTTCGGCAACAAAAGCTACAGGAAATATTCATTCTGACGGCATAAGACAAAAAGAAGGGGCATCCACTGTTGATGCCCCTTCTTTTTGCCTTAGTAAATCTCTTATTTGATGACTGTCAACCTCTTGATGACGTTGAAGTTGCTGCTGGAGATCTTTATGAAGTAAAGTCCGTCGGAGAGATCTTGGATTGAACGTTCGACAGTCGAGCCTGAAGTTGTCAATTCGTCAACTAAGGTGCCTGTTGCACTGTATATCTTTATTGAGATGTCTTCGCTGTTGACCGACTTGTCGAAGTCGATGTGCAGCAAGGTGTTAGCCGGATTGGGATAGATGCTGACGTATTCTTCGCCTTCGGTCTCGTCAACTCCGTAAAGTTCGGTGTAAACGAAAATCTCTCGGTGTGTTATGCCGCAGGCTGTCACGACATCGCAGCTGATGGTGGCGTTGCCTGCACTCAGGACCAACAGTGAAACTTCGTTTGTGCCGTTTCCATGAAGTATCCACGTCTCCGTGTTGTCAATGCCGGTCCAGTCAACGTGGTAGGTGATGCTCCAGTTATATTCGACAGGAAGGCCTTGTTCAACGCCGCCGCCGGTGATGTCTCCGATTTCAAACTTATATTGCAGAGGCATCCAGCTGCTGCCGGGCAGTACCTCTTTCCTACTGTCATCATCATCATTGATGAGCGGCACGTTAGCTTCGTCGAGTTTCACAAAATGCATGTCTATCGACAGACTGTCACAGCCGTGAGTCGTTGTCAGGTCGATGATGCCGTCGTATGAATAGTTGAAGACCATCTGATCCCACTGATGCGTCTGCATGTTATAATAATCAATGATGTAAGGGTCGCAGCTGGTTTCATCGACTGTCGTTGAGGCGTTATATTGAGGATAAACTGTGACTTCGCATTCGCCTTCAACCTCGTTGTATCCGTCAGAGACGACACACTTGTATGTTGTTGTCTCTGTGGGGGTAGCCGTTGGTGTCGCTATATTCGGGTTGTTTAGCGATTGCGCGGGTGTCCAGGTGTAAGTGTAGTTTTGGGTGCCGCCTGAAACGTTGGCTCTCAGTGTTGTGGATTCGCCTTCGCACAGCTCGCTGTCGTCGCTTGATACTGCCGCTGCCAAGTTGTTCGATACGGTAATTGGCATTGTCTTGGTGTCTTCGCACGACCAGCCTGTCTCGTTTTCAGCTACTATGGTGTAAGTGACTTCATAAGTGCCCGGATTGGTGTAAACGTGCGTCGGGTTGGTGCCTGTAGCCGTGGTGCTGCCGTCGCCGAAATCCCACGTGCGGCTTGTGATTTTATTGGTGTACCCAGTAGGATATGTTGTCTCTGTTCCTGTGAATTGCGCTGGTGTGCCTGGGACTGCGTCTGCTACTGTGAAGTCGGCGTGAAGCTCCGGCAGGATTTCGATGTCAAGCGTCATCGGGTCGCTGGAGCCTTGTCCCGGAACCGTGACAGTGCAGCTGTAGGTGCCGGAGTTGGCGAATGTGACATTGTCGATATGAGGTTCACGGAGGCTTGATGAGAATCCGTTCGGACCTGTCCACGAATAACTGGCGTTGCTTACTTCATGCGCTGAGAGGTGCAGGGTGTTGCCATAGCATGCGTCGCTGTATTCCATGACAGGCGGCAAGATGGAGCAGTCGGTGGTGCCTGTGCCTCCAGTTTTGCTGAAGTTGATGTTACATATTTCGTTTGAATAATTTGTTATAAGCAGGATGTAATATTTGCCAGTTTGTGCTGAAGCTGGGATTTGGCATGTTTCTGTTGCTGACATGGAGTAACTGCAACTGACCACTTTGTCACATGTCAGCTGTGTCGTTCCATTATGCGGACATGGTTCGAGATAGTCATCGAAAGGTCCCCAGCAGATGAAGTCAATATCATAACTTGGAGTGCTGTACATATAAATGTTGATATTCCCAGGTTGGTCAATTCTCATATAATACCATGCTGGGTTTGGTGTGGAATGCAAGCAAGCGGCAGTTCCTTTGTTTAGGTCATAACATGGTCCTGATTCCCCTTGTCCAGTGTTAACACCTGCCGGAAATTGGTACATTCCAACGTCTGTGCAAAACGGAAGTGCGCCGGAACAGAGTCCGTTCCCGCTTTCATCAATTGAACCCATCATCAGATTTGTTGCGAAGTGCTCTGGCATATTCGCCTTGTCAATATGGAAAAGTTCTGCGGCCTCCACTTTTGTAAGGATGTCAAAATCAGAGCGTGTCTCACTTAAAAACTCACTGAAGACATCATAAAAATCAATGTCTTCGTATTCAGGGCTGCTTGTTATTGAGAAAACACCATCACTATCACCAACGGTTATCATGAAACGCGGATCCTCAATGATACGTGATATAACAAAAGTTCTCTCCTCAAATTTATCAATCAGCGAGATATCAAGGTCGTAAGAGCACGGGCTGTCATGTCTGACAATTTCATCTTGTGCCATTAATGGTAAAAATGATAAAACTGGGGCCAAGAGGAAAAATAACTTTTTTATCATGATTGACGTTGTTTATAAATTTAATGCTGCAAATATAGTCAAAAATAAAGTTGCCTTTACATTTATTTTTTATAATTATTCAAAAATTCCACGAGTTTTGCGGTAGCTCTGCCTCGGTGGGAGATTTTGTTTTTTTCATCCATTCCCATTTCTGAAAACGACTTGTCGAATCCGTCGGGTTGGAAGATAGGGTCATAGCCGAAGCCGCCGTCGCCGTGTTCTTCGGTGAGAATCTTTCCGTTCACGATGCCTTCGAAGAAATACTGTTCTCCGTTGATGTTCAGTGCGATGACGGTTCTGAAACGTGCTTTCCTGTTTTCAACTCCGTCCAATGCTTTGAGCAGTTTCACCACATTGTCGTGGTATGAGCAGCCTTCACCGGCGTAACGTGCCGAATAAACGCCCGGTGCGCCGCCCAGAGCCTCGACTTCCAATCCAGTGTCATCGGCGAAACAGTCGAGGTGGAAATTGTTTGTCACATAGTCTGCCTTTATCTTGGCGTTGCCCTGAAGGTTGTCGGCATCTTCAACGATGTCTTCATGGCATCCGATGTCGGGAAGACCTAACACCTCATGGTTTTTCAATATATTTCTGATTTCTTCGAGTTTGTGAAGGTTGTGTGTCGCAAAAACTAATTTGTCCATATTTTAAATTTAAAGTGCTTTATCGATGTCAGATGCATTCCCATCTTATGGGTTGTATGCCGTTACTGATAAGGTATTGGTTGGTTTGCGAAAAGTGATGGCATCCGAAGAATCCGCGGCTTGCCGACAGTGGGGAAGGGTGTACTGTCTTCAGAACCAAATGTTTGCTGTGGTCTATGAGGTTCTCTTTCGCGATGGCGTAGTTGCCCCATAATATGAAGACTAAGTGTTCTTTTTTCTCCGACAGTGCTCTTATCGCCGCGTCGGTGAACTGCTGCCAGCCGATCCTCGCGTGTGATGCGGCCATGTTTGCCCTGACGGTGAGTGACGCGTTCAGGAGCAGGACGCCTTCTTTCGCCCAGTTTTCAAGGTTGCCGCTTTGTGGTATCGGCATTCCGATGTCGTTGTTCAGTTCCTTGAAGATATTCTGAAGGCTTGGTGGGATCTGTATTCCATCTGGGACGGAGAATGCCAGCCCGTGTGCTTGGCCAACGTTATGATAAGGGTCTTGTCCGAGAATCACTACCTTAACCTTGTCGAATGGCGTCAGGTTGAATGCGTTGAAAATTAGATTTGAAGGCGGATAAACAACATAATGCCGTTTCTCTTCGATGAGAAAAGTTTTTATTCCTACAAAATAGGAAGATTCAAACTCATTTTTGAGTGCTTCATACCAGCTTTCTTCCAAGTCTGGTTTGCGTACTGTTACCATGAAAAATTATTTCAAATAATTGCACAAAATTAAGAAAAAATTTGTTTCTTTGCAGTCTGAAATTTGAAATTTTAATATGTCAAATTATATGAAGAAAGTAGCATTATTTTTAGCGTTTGCCTTTATCTTTGGTGTAATTCTCTCGTCTTGTCGTGGCCCGAAGCGTTGTGCAGCTTACGGTGAACACAGACAGTATCAAAAAGAGAGCATTTACTAATAGGTCTGGCACCTTGTGAAACTTAAGGGTAAAAAAAGAGAGAACCTCAAATGAGATTCTCTCTTTTCTTTTATGTTTCTTTTATTAGAAAACCATAATCTTTGTCGATTGTGTCTTGTCACCAGCCTGGATGCGGACGATATAGGAACCGGCTGTCAGGTTGTTGGCGTTGAATGTGACATCATGTGAACCTTGTCCGTAGTTTCCGAGGTTGCGGCTTGCAACCACACGGCCTGCGAGGTCATAGACATCGTATCTGACGTTTGCTGATTCGGTGAGTTCAAATCTGAGCTGAGCTGTTCCAACGACAGGGTTAGGATAGACACTCATTTGGATGACTGTGTTGGTGTTAAGACTGTTCTCATCAAGGCTGAGGATGTCTTTTGCTTTATACGCCTCGTTCTTTATGATACCGTTGCCGTATGTTGCTGCATAGATGATGCCTTCATTTTCAATACCGGCATATTGTTCATTGATAGGAGTGTAGTAGTTCTTTCCGTTCACGAATTTGACATCGTAACCGAACAAGACCTCTTGTGACTCTCGATTCCCATAGGCGGCCTGTTTGAGGTCTGTCACAGGGATGATGATGTTTCCGCTGTGTTCCCAATCGCCATTTTCAGCCTTGATGTAAATACCGTGTTCTGTGCCAACGACTAAATCTCCGCTGGTTTTCTCTATCAGGCATGAATAGACAGGAGCTTTAGGAAGGCTGCCTTGTTTTGACACGAAGCTTTCTCCATTGTCTTCTGAAAGGAACACATAGTCGTTGTTGCCGTAGTTGCCTGTTGAGACGAGGACTTTTCCGTTGACTGCTGAGATTGCGGTGATTGTGCGGTCTTTGAAAAGACTGTTGTTGAGTGGGTCAAAAACAGTGATGCATCCTGTTGAGTCAATAGTAGCCAACTCGGCTGTGACGGCTACTTTCAAGTTGCTGATTCTGTAGAGTTCGCCAGTTGTCGTGCCAACGAATGCAATATCACCGTCGCTGCTGATTGCCACTGCTGAAGGGATGCCGTTGATCTCGCCAATTCTCCACCATTCTGAAACTTGATCAAAATAGTGTGCGTTTCTTGTCATGTAGATGTTGTTTTCAACACCGCATACCATTGTCGTTGAGATGATGTCTTGAATGTCGAAAATAGAATCGCCTTTGTTGACATCGCAAGGAAGTGCATATTTGAATGGGAACCCACTGATGTTGCTATGTACATCAACAATATCTCCTGCTCTGTGGATAGGGTTTGGAAGGACGATGGTGTCATTCTCCCTGAAGGCAACAGAGTCAATGGCTGCATAGACGGTTGTGTTTATAGAATACACATCGTTGTAGTTTTCATACATTGCGAAAGGTGTTCTGAAGACTTTCGTGTTCATTATGACATTGCTCAGGCCACTGTCATCACTGTAGAAGTTTGACATATCGTAGTCGAAACCTGATGAGTTTGTCCTATAGAGAGGTGTTGCGTCAACTTCGCTGCCATCTTTCATTCTCTTCATGGCGCCTGTTGCTGTCACAAACATGATATTCGGGTCTATTGTCGAGATGGCGCACTGTCCGCCGGCGTATGCTTCTTTGAAAATATAGTGGCCGTTGACTGTTGCAGCACCTGTTGTTGGGTCATAGTTCGGGAAGATCGCTTCACCTGTTGTGACGTTGTTGATGCTGTCATTGCCTTCCATGAAGATTGTGCCGTGGTCAAGGCAGCCGCCGATGGTTCTGTTGATGCCGCCGCCTACGCCGACGCCGAACATACGGGCTACCGATGTGTGCTCGTCTTCAGTTGCAAAGTAACGGTTGCAGTTGGAGAATTTATATTTTCCCTGACTGAATGAACCTTTGAACACTCCGCCTTCTGTACCTACGAAGAAGATGTTGCTGTTGTCAGGGTTGAACAGGAATTTCTGGATGCCGACATGGACGTAATCGAATGAACCTCCGATAAGCTGTTCGAGTTCGTTGGTCTCGCCATCTGAAATTCTTGTCGGGATATAAACGCCATTGTTTGGGTTGCTGCCTGTTGCATATTCGAGAACCCACACGTTCTTGCCGCCGACGAGGAGTTTCTGCGGGTTGTTCGGGAAGACTTCCATCGCGTTGTCAATGTAACTGCGTGCACCGAACAGATTATAGCCTGATGTTGCTGTGAGAGCTACTCTCCATGTGTTGCCGCCATCATTTGAAAAATAGATGTTACCTGTCAAATATTCATTAGTGCCAGGGATAATATATCCGACATACATATAATTCTGGTCTGACGGAGACATTGCCACGACCTTTATTTCATCTCCTGCCGGAAGCATTCCTTCTCCTTCACCGGTGAGGAGTGTCTTGGTTACTTCCTCGCCGTTCATGTTAATTCTGTACACATCTGCGTCAACGACTGCCAGACCTGCTCCGAAGCCGTTCATCTTGACTGATGTCGCGTTGCCTTCGATGAGGGTTGTCCAGCTGTCACCGTTGTTTGTCGTGTATCTGAGACCGCCGTTTGTGGCTGCGAAGATACGGTTCAATGATGTTCCGCTTTCAGCGAGTTCGTTTACAAATGCCCAGCCGTTGTCAGCGTCAGGGTTTGTGCTTGCAATCTGTTCTGCATTCGGGCTTTGACTGTTGATTTTCCAGATGCCGTTGCCGACGAAACCGGTCTCGTAGCCGTAGTCAGACAGAGGATTTGTCATCTGTGAATTGCGGCCGTCACCGGTTGCAACGTACAATACCCCGTCAACCTGGATCATGTCACTGATGAGTGCATTCAAATTGCCCTGCATCTCTTTCATTGTGATGCCGCCGTTTACTGATTTGAAAACACGACCACCCATTGTTCCTATGATGAGCGTGTTGTTGGTCTGGTCTGTCTCATCATAAAGCATGGCTCTCGTGAGTGCGCCGTAGTTGTCAGGTCCGACAACTGTCCATTCCGCACCGTCTCTCACGGTCTTTTGAGCTGCTTTTTGTGCCTTGATCAACAATGCAGGGTCGATTAATCCTGTCTCCTGATTGGTTCTGATGCTCTTCATGTAGGAAGAAACGGTAGCCTCTGATTTGCTTCTCGGAACGTATTTGCCTTCAGTTCCAGCATCGTTGGCTGCATGTCCTGCCTGTGCTAACACCATGGTTATCAGGAGCATACTTAATGGTAAAAGTCTTTTTTTCATATCACGTAATTTAAAAATTTATTACAGATTAATATTCTAAATTCAAGGGTTCAAAAATACAACATTTTTTGTATCACACAAACATTTTTTTCAAAATATTTAAAAAAATTACCAAAATCCTAAAAATTTCCTAAAATCTCAACATTGCATCTTCCGGAAGCCAGCCGACACTGCCGTCAGCTATCTTGATTTTGTTCCAGTTGCCTTCGTTTTCTTCTATTTCGACTTTTGTCCCTTCATGCAGGACAAACAGGTCCACGCCGGAAGATGACGGTGAACTCTTGACTGTTATGGTTGGCTTCATGATAATCGCTTCGTCGTTTGATTTCATGTATCTGCTTTTGTTCGCGGCGAAAACGACACTTGCAACAAATATGACCAAAGCCACCAAAGTTGTGAAGAACATGCTTTTCTTCGCGGCTTTAGTGCGTGCCGTGATGTACAGGAACAGAGCCGTAAGCAGTATAGCAAAGACTATTATCGAGCATGTCGCCCAGCCGTCGGCACTCAAAATATTGCCTGCGTTGCGCCACCATCTTGTCATGAAAAACACTGGCAAAGGCTCTATTTTGTCGGTAATCAATGCGTTGGCTACAGAAAGGTTGTTCTTTATGTCCTTATTGTTTGGCTCGTGTTTCAAAGCGCATTCATAATAATAAATCGACATCGGGATGTTGCGCAGCTTGAAGTAGGTGTTGCCGATGTTGTAATATAGTTGGGCGGAAACATATCCTTCATCAATGATTCTGTTATATGTAATCATTGCTGAATCATATTTGCTGTCGTTGTAGTATGCGTTTGCTTTGGCGAACTCATCTTTCTGGAGCTTCTGTCCGTTCGCCAACATACATGCGAATCCCATCGCCAGAATCAATATATACCTTTTCATAATTAAACTCTTAACTCTTAACACTTTATTCTTATTTTAAAACTCTTTCCGCTTTGGAGATGACCTCAACGCCTTTCTGGTACAGCTCGTCCATCTTCTTGCCAGGGTCACCAGGGGCGAAACGCGCATATTCACAGCTGTTCAACAGGTCGATGAACTGGTTGACGATGTCTTCCGGTGCTTTCTTGCTGAACATCATCTCTTTCACCGTTTCCATTGAGAGCTGGGAACGCGCGATGTTGAGCTTGTCGGAGATATATCCCCAAAGTGCCTGTGCATATTCCTCGTAGAAATGTGACTGATCGTTGGCCTTGATATAGTCGCAGGCTCTCTGAAGGCGCTTCTTGGCTGTCTTGGTCGCTTTTTTGTTTCTGACCAAGACATCGTCCCTGTTGAATTTGTTGATCTTGTTGTGGATTATCAGACTCAATGCAAACAGGACTGAAATCAAAGTGATGATTATGAAATACAACGGGGTTGCGAACAGGGTGCCTGAAAATCTGTGAAGGTTCGTCTCTGTCATTATATGTCTGATGTCGGTGCCAAGCACTTTTACGGCTTCCTGACCTCCGCTGTAAACCACTCCGCCGGCTCCTTCGTTGGCACTCTTTTCTACATTGATTACATATTCCTCCGATGACAATGTCACATATCTCTCTTTTGCAGGGTCGAAAAATGAGAAATATGTCTGTGAGAGATTGAACTGTCCTGCGACTCTCGGAATTACGACATATTCGGCTTTTTTGGTGCCGCTTATCCCGTACGAGTTGCTCTTTGTCGATGTGGAGATTTTGGGGTCATAGACTTCAAAGTCGGGCGGGAAGACGGGCTTCGGCATTTCGAGAAGCTCGATGTTGCCTTTGCCTGAAACGGTGTATGTCACGGTGAAGGCGTCGTTTGACTTCATGTCTGTCTTGTCAATCGTTGAAGTGAACGTGAACTGTCCGACCGCGCCTCTGAACGAATCTGGCTTTTCGCTGGACGGAAACTGTTTCACCTCGATGTCAATTGGCTGTGACTTGATTTCTTTCCTGACGTTGGTGTATCCGCTTCCCATCACGTCGCTGAAGAAGTCTTCGAACGGGTCGTTGGTGCGCTGCCGTTCTCTCTGCCTCCTGATTTGTGCTATGCAGTTGATGTCCAACGGGTCAATGGTCAACGTGCCTGTCTTCTGCGGAATCAAAACGATTTCCTGTACCGTTGCCACGGAATATTGCTTGCCATCACGAACGACGGACGATTGTTGCAATGTGCCGTTGTTGCTGGTGATATCTTTTGTCCAGAAACCGGCGTATGACGGTGATTTTGAGACTGAAAGCTGTGATATCGGTATCGTGAAGTAGATCTTGTATGTCAGCATGATCTGTTCACCGATATACGCGGTTTTCTTGTTCGGGACGGCTTCAACGAAGACATCGCCCATGTCGGCGGTCTGGGACTCGCCGCCGTTTTTGGGTGAACCTGAATAGACAGTGTTCCCGCTGCCAGCCAATACGGTGATGTCCATCGTGGTGCTTTTGACTTTTTTCTTGTCAATGGTGATGGTGGCTGCCGGAATCTTGAAGGTGCCTTCCTTTAATGCTCTGAGGTAGAACGAATATGTTGTCTTGTTTGACTTCGTTATGGAGCCGTTGATGATTTGCACACTGGAGCTTGAAGACGAGAATGGCCCGCCCAAGACCTCGAAGTCAACGAAGTTCGGTGCGACGAAGTTGCTCCCGTTTCCGTCAAGTTCGTAGGAGACATTGAATTGCTCTCCGACTACGACCTGCCTTTTGCAGATGACATTGAATGAGCTGTCATCTTGCCCGAAAGCCGTTACATTTAATAAAATCGCTACAATCGCTATGAATATCTTTCTCATTTTCTCTTAACTTTACTCTCTTAACTCTTAACTAATATCACCAGTCTTTCTGAATCTTGCGTTTTTGCATCTTGGCGGCCTTGGCCTCGTTCATCTTGTCCATGGTGTTCTTCTCCTGTTCTTCCAAAGCCTGCAACATCCTCTCAGCGTCCTCTTTCGACATCTGCTGTTCTTGTTGCTGCTGTTGTTGCTGTTCCTGTTGCTGTTCCTGTTGTTTCTGGTTTTGGTCTTGGTTTTGGTCTTGGTTTTGGTTTTGGTCTTGGTTTTGGTCTTGGTCTTGGTCTTGGTCTTGGTTTTGGTTTTGGTTTTGCTGTTGAATAAGTTTCAGACGTGCATATTCCAGGTTATAACGTGCGTCTTCATCATCCGGATTGAGTTTGATGCAGTTTTTGTAGGCGTTAAATGCCTCGTCATATTTCTGCTGTTCCATCATGCTGTTGCCGAGGTTGTAGTATGCGTCGGCCTCCATCTGTTGTGACACGTTCCTATCGGTGACGCTCTTGAAGCTGCTTGCGGCCTCTTCGTATTTCTTCTGCTGGTAATACGCGTCGCCGAGGTTGAATTGTGCCTTGTCGTTGTATTTCTTGTCAAGTGACTTTTTGTATAAGTCGGATGCAGCGTTGAAGTCGCCGCTCCTGTAACTTCTGTTGCCCTGCCTTGTGAAATTTTCCTGCGCATTCGCGGAAGCGGCAATCAACAGAAATAATGCTAAGATTCCTGTTTTACTTGGTGTTTTCATCTTTCGGTTCAAAGAATTTGAAATTTGTCTCCCAGGCTTTCTTTCCTGATGAAGTCAGAATTTCTATGATTAATAATAATATGGCGGCACCGATGAACCATTGGAATTGGTCGTCATAATCGGTGAAGACCATCGATTCGAACTCGTTTTTGTCGGCTTTGCTGATGTCTTCGTATATCTTGTCAAGTCCGACGTTGGAGTTGCTGGCTCTGACGTAGATGCCGTCGCCGATTTGCGCGATCTGTCTCAGCATGTTGTCATCGAGTTTGGTGATAACGACATTGCCTTCTTTGTCTTTTTTATATCCGACTCTTTTGCCGTACTGGTTGTAGAGTGGGATGGGAGCGCCTTCGCCGAGGCCCATGCCTATGGTGTATATCTTGATGCCGAGTTTCGCCGCTTCCTGCGCCGCTTTCACCGCGTCGCCGTTTTCGTGGTCTTCGCCGTCGGAGATGATCACGATGGCTTTGCTGTTTTCGCTTTCGCCGAACGACTTGATGGCAAGCTCGATGGCTCGTCCTATCTCGGTGCCCTGTGTCGGGATGAGGTCTGTGTCAACGGTCGAAAGGAACATCTTCGCCGCAGAGTAGTCGGTGGTTATCGGCAGTTGCACGTATGCGTTGCCCGCGAAGACGATGATTCCTATCCTGTCGCCTCCGAGTTTTGAAATGAGTTTGCTGATCGACTGCTTCGAACGCGCAAGTCGGTTCGGCTCAATGTCTTCCGCATGCATCGAGTTGGAGATGTCGAGACATAGGAACATGTCGATGCCTTCTCTTTTCGCTTTCTCCATCTTCGAGCCTGACTGCAGGTTCGCCGCACCTAATATTAATAAGGTGATGATTATTGTGAAAACTACGAATTTCGTGTTTGCCCTCGCCGGCGAGAAATCCGGAACAAGGAACTCCCTGAGCTTTATGCTGGCGAAACGCATGAACTGTCTCTTGCTCCAAAATCTTATCAGGATATAGACCGCCACAAGTACCGGAATGACAAGCAGCCAGTACAGATATTGTGGGTTTTCAAATCTTAAAATATTGGGTTCCATGATGTTGTCTTAATCCGTTAATGTTCTGAAAATTGTGTGCCTTAGCACGAAATCTAAGAGAAGTAATGCCAACGCCCACAGAACGAATGGCAGAAACTCCTCGTGCACGCGTTTGAACTCGTTCACTTCTATCTTCGAGCGTTCGAGCTGGTCAATTTCCGCGTAGATCTGTTCGAGCTTCTCGTTTGATGTCGCTCTGAAATATTTTCCGCCCGTCACGTCGGCAATCTGTTGCAGCAGCGGCTCATTGATGTTCACCTCAATCTGTTGGTATTGTATGCCGCCGAATGGGGTCTGGACAGGATAAGGTGCCTTTCCCCGCGTCCCGACGCCGATGGTATATACTCTGATTCCGAACAGCTTGGCCATCTCGGCGGCTGTTTCCGGGTCAACGGAACCGGCGTTGTTGTCACCGTCTGTCATCAAAATCACGACTTTAGAGATCGCTTCGCTGTCTTTGAGCCGGCTCACCGATGACGCAAGCCCGTCGCCGATGGCGGTGCCGTCTTCGAGCATGCCGCATTTCATGTCTTTCAGCATGTTCAGCATCATGCCATGGTCGGTCGTCAGCGGCACTTGCGTGAATGTCTCGCTGGCAAAGATGACCAAGCCGATTCTGTCGTCAGGACGGCCTTTGATGAAGTCGGCGCCTACCTCCTTGGCGGCTTCCAACCGGTCGGGCTTGAGGTCCTGCGCCAACATACTGCTTGAAATGTCAACGGCCATCACGATGTCAATGCCTTCAACGTTGATCTTCTGGTTTGTCGAACTGCTCTGTGGACGCGCCAATGCAATCAGCAGCAGTGCCAAGGCCGACAATTCCAACGCTATCAGGATATGACGGCAGTAGGCACGCCAGCTTTTGGGCAGCTTGGCGAAGAAACTCGTGTCGGCAAATTTTACATACGCCGACTGTCTCCTGCCTCTGAATATATACCATACGATTAATAACGGAATGATTATCAGTCCGTATAGAAAATATGGCGATGCAAATTCCAAGGAACTCATTTTGTGCCCTCCGTGTTTTCTTGGTTGTTTAACTCGACTTTCTCAGCTTTCCTGCTGTTTTTTTCTTCCTCGGCTTTGCGCTTTTCCTCTTCCTGGAAGAAAACAAATGTGTCTTCAACAAAATCGTTGATGTCGATGAATGCGCGTTCGTTCTGCTCGACTGTCGGGTTTGCTTTCGCGAATTTCACGAAATCGGCTGTGACAAGTGTGTCGCGGAATTTGTCGAGCGTGTGCTCGCTGATATTCAACGCCTTGACCGAGTCAATGATTTCGTCTGATGTCATCTCGACGGCATCAATGTCAAATTGTCCCTCGAGATATTCGCGGGCGATGCCGGTGATGCTTGTATAATATTCCTTGACGTTCGCTGTCTTCCACGCCTCGCTGGTCTTTACTTCCGCCAGCTTCTCCCTCGCCGTGATGATGGCAGGAATTGTCGGCTTCGGTTTCTCACCCTTAACAACGGCTTTGTTCTTGTTTTTCCTTGAAAGATAATAAGTCAGGAACGCTATCCCAACCAATGCGATGGCGATTCCAGCCCAAGGCAGAATTTCCTTGGCGGTGATGCCTTGCCTCATCACGTCTTTGATTGGCTTGAAGGCTTGTGTCGTGTCAACGGCGACCGTGCTGACGTAAAGCTCGTGCTCATCGGTGCGGAGCGTGCGGCGGATGCTGTCTCTGATGCTCTCCGCGTATGTCACGCTGATCTCAGGGACATAGACGTAACCCGTGTCGAACGACGTCAGGGTGAGATGCTGCGTCATCAGGACGCTGCTATTATTAATAGGTGTGGTCTCAACTTCGCCAGCCTTGATGACTTCAATCGTTTTGCTCAAGGTGTCGCCGTACTGCTGCCATTCGACGTAAAAGTCTTTCGGAATTGTCAGGGTCAGCTGGTAGTCGAAAGGCTGCCCGACGACAATGCTGTCGGCATTGGCTTTCCCGTTGAAATATACTTGTTGCGAAAAGCCTTGAAAACCAATCGCTGACAAGGTGATAAGCATTGCAAAAAATGTCTTTCTCATTTTCTTGATTCTCTCCTCTTAAAAAGTTGCATCAGCGGCTTGACGTAATCTTCATCGGTGTAAATCCATGTGTTGTCGATGCCGTTGTTCGCAAAAACGCGGTTCAGTGATGATGTCTCGTGCTGAACGTATTTCTGATATGCCTGGTTCCACGCGCTTGTTGATGTGTCAACCCATCTCTCTTCTCCGGTCTCGCTGTCGCGGAATTTCACAAGCCCTATTTTGGGGATGATTAGCTCACGCTTGTCGGTGACTCTCAACGAGATGAGGTCGTGCTTCCTTGCGGCGATGCGCAGCTCCTGCTCGAAAGGCTTGCTCGTCATGAAGTCGGAGATGAGGAACGCTGTCGTGCGTTTTTTTATTGCGCTCGTGAGAAATCTCAGCCCCTCGCCGATGTCAGTGCCTCTGTGCTGTGGCTTGAACGTGACAATCTCGCTGATGATCCTCAAGATGTGGCTCGACCCTTTCTTCGGCGGGATGAACTTCTCAATCTGGTCGCTGAAGAAGATGACTCCGACCTTGTCGTTGTTCTGTATCGCCGAAAACGCCATGACCGCCGCCAATTCTGCGGTGATGTCGCGCTTCGTGACATCGGCCGAACCGAAATCGTTTGAGCCGGAGACGTCGATGAGGAGCATGACGGTCATCTCACGCTCTTCCTCGAAGATCTTTACAAACGGTTTGTGAAAACGAGCCGTGACATTCCAGTCAATGTTGCGTATGTCGTCACCATATTGATACTCACGCACTTCGCTGAAAGTCATGCCACGCCCCTTGAACGCACTGTGGTATTGCCCCGAGAAAATGTGGTTGCTCAACCCGCGCGTCTTGATCTCAATCTTCCTGACCTTCTTGAATAAATCAGTGGCTTCCATTTGACTTTATAACTTTCAACTTTATAACTTTATAACCATTACGGCACCTCTACGATGTTCAGAATCTCGTTGATGATCTCTTCTGTCGTAATGTTCTCAGCTTCAGCCTCGTATGTGAGGCCGATACGGTGACGAAGCACATCTGGCGCGACGGCGCGGACGTCTTCCGGAATGACATAGCCGCGGCGCTTGATGAAAGCGTATGCCTTTGCCGCCAAAGCCAGGTTGATTGTGGCACGCGGTGAGCCGCCGTAGCTGATCATGCCGGCGAACTTGCTGAGTTTGAAGTCGTTGGGGAAACGTGAGGCGAAGACGATGTCGGTGATGTAGTTCTCGATCTTCTCGTCAAGGTAAACCTCGCGGCAGACCTTCCTCGCGTTGAGGATGTCTTTCGTTGAAGTCACTTTCCTGACCTCAGGATACTCCTTATTAATATTCTGTCTCAAAATGACTTTTTCTTCTTCTTTCTTCGGATAGTCGATCACGACCTTGAGCATGAAACGGTCAACCTGAGCTTCAGGAAGCGGATACGTGCCTTCCTGTTCGATCGGGTTCTGTGTTGCCATCACAAGGAACGGGTCAGGCAAGGCGAAAGTGTTCTCTCCGATTGTCACCTGATGCTCCTGCATCGCTTCGAGCAGTGCGCTCTGCACTTTCGCCGGTGAACGGTTGATTTCATCGGCCAGGACGAAGTTAGCAAAGACAGGGCCTTTCTTCACCATGAACTCCTCTGTCTTCTGACTGTATATCATCGTTCCGATAAGGTCGGCAGGCAAAAGGTCGGGGGTGAACTGGATACGGCTGAAATCTGCATCGACAATGCTCGCCAAAGTCTTGATTGCCAACGTTTTTGCCAAACCTGGCACGCCCTCTAAGAGGATGTGTCCGTTTGATAACAAACCGATGAGCAGGCGCTCTGTCATCTGTTTCTGCCCGACGATAACCTTGCCCATCTCCATATTGATGAGGTCAATAAACTGACTTTCTCTCTGAATCTTTTCGTTTAATTCGCGAATATCTGTCTCAATCATGTCGTTGATTTTTAAAACTTTTCTCTATAAACATTGAAACTGCAAAAATATTGTAAAAAAATGACATGGCAAATAAAAAAAGAGGTTTGAAAAGAAAAATTCAAACCTCAATTCCTTAAGTTGTATGACGGTGGCTTTACGGGCCGTTATGCGGTTTAAATCATGCCGCAAATTCACTCATCTTTTCCATCAGTTTTCTCCTCGAATAGAAGATCCTGCTTTTAACGGTTCCTATCGTAAGTTTCAGCTCGTCAGCGATTTCGTTGTATTTGTAGCCGGCGTTGTACATGTCGAACGGCTTCCTGAAATCCGCATCGAGCTTGTTGATGCCTTCCTCAAGCTCCTTGGCGTTGTACAGCATCTCCGGATCGGTGTCGTCGTCTGTGTTGTTGACATTCAGATAGTAAAGGTCTTCAGTCTGGTCAATGATGGTGCCCGCCTTCTTCGCACGGCGGTAATCGTTGATGAAAATGTTTTTCATGATTGTGTAAAGCCACGCTTTGAGGTTGGTTTGGTGTACGAATTTCTCCCTGTTGCAGAGAGCTTTCAGAAATGTCTCCTGCGTCAGGTCTTTCGCGTCGTCTTCGTTGCGGGTGAGTTGCTTCGCAAATGCCTCAAGATTCTTCTGTAATCCCACGAGGCTGGTGTTAAATTCAATTGCTGTCATGTTGTTGTTGTTTTAAATTGATTGTTGTTGTTTGTGGGTGCAAAACTATCAAGCCGTGGTTTTTTGTCAATGTTTTTTTCAAAAAAATATTCGAAAAATATTCAATGTGTTGAAATTGAAATACTTAATAATTGAAAATTTTTTTGTAAATAATTTAAAGTAAACGGATATTAAAACAAAGTAAACGGTATAATATTACAAGATAACGGTAATTATTGTTAAGATAAAGGCAAATATAAATTGAGGTGAGTCATAAAAATTTGGCATGATTGCCGGTGGCTGTGGATTTTTTTGTATTTTCGTAAATCAAAAAATTATCGGATTCACAATGAAAAATTACAAGGAATTATTAAAGAATGTCACGACGTTTATATTTGATTATGATGGAGTTATGACTCAGGGTGATGTTCTTGTGATGCCCGACGGTGAGGCTCTCAGGATGACGAATGTGAAAGATGGATTCGCGCTTCAGCTCGCGGTGCGTATGGGATACAATGTCGCTGTCATTTCTGGAGGCTATTCAAAATCGATGGAACAACGGATGAAGGCACTTGGCGTGAGGGATGTTTTCCTTCATATCCCGAACAAAATCATTAAGTTGGATGAATACATGAAGGATCACAATCTGAAAAAGGAGGAGGTGGTCTATATGGGTGACGACATGCCTGACTATCCGGTGATGCAGAAGGTCGGTGTGCCTGTGTGTCCGGCCGATGCCGCTGAGGAGATAAAGCAGATTAGTGTTTATGTCAGCCATCAGAAAGGCGGGAAAGGCGCTGTCCGCGACATAATCGAACAGGTCATGAAGGCGCAGGATAAATGGATGAAGGATTTTGAAATACATATTTGGTGAATTATGAAGAAAATAGGTTCGTTTTTCAAGCTGGTTCGCTGGCCTAATCTGCTCATCACCGCAATGATGATGTGTCTTGTGTATCATTGTGTTATGATGATGGAAAGCACCGCCGCCTTCACGCTGCTGGTCATTTCGATGGTGTTTGTCGTGGCAGGCGGTTATGTCATAAACGATATTTTCGATGTGGAAACAGATGCCATCAATAAACCCAAAAAACTGATTGTCGGCAAGGTGTTCTCCGAAAAACAATGTAATGTGTTTTATTGGACATTGACTGTCATAGGTTTATGTTGCGCTTTGGCTTCGACAATAATCGCTTACGGAACGAAATTCTATCTTGTTTTCATCTTTATGCTTCTTCTCGCCGCCGTGCTGTATTCTTATTCGAGCACATATAAGAAGAAACTTGTTATCGGAAATGTAATCGTTTCATTGTCAGTCGCTTTTGCTGTTTTCTTGCCGTGGCTGTTCGAGATGCTGTACATGTCGGAACATACACTTCTGCTGAGCGCAAACGAAAACCTGATGACGGCTTCTCTCCGTATCGTGTTGTATTACACTGGATTTGCATTTCTGACGACATTGATTCGTGAAATCGTCAAAGACCTTGAAGACATTGACGGTGACGAACGGAGCGGCTGCCGCACGATGCCGATAGCATGGGGGGTGAAGACATCAAATATCATAGTCGCTGTCATGCTGTTTCTGCTGGCTGGACTCATGATCCGTTTTACAATTTTCACCAAGAATTTAAACGGGGCGGAGACTGCAACTTTTTTGATCAGGTTGACCTATGTTTTCACTTTTATGAGTTTGCTCAAAGTTTTTAACGCAAGAAAAGTTAAGATTCCAAGAATAGCATATCACCAGATTTCAACTGATTTGAAAGTCATAATGCTGATTGGCGTTTTGTCGATGTTCTTCATTTAAGTAATATGATGTTAGATAATTTAAAGAAATACAATGTTGTTTTAGCTTCAAAATCCCCGCGTCGTCAGGAACTCCTGAAACACATTGGTGTCGATTTCACAATTTTGACAAAGGATGTTGACGAAAGCTATCCGTCAAGGCTGGCACCGCTTGAAGTTGCGCCGTTTCTGAGCCTGAAAAAGGCAAAAGCGTTCGAAGACAGTGAGTTGCCTGAGAATTTTATGGTGATAACCGCCGATACCGTGGTCATCGCCGAAAATGAAATTCTCGGGAAACCGAAAGACCGTGACGACGCTTTCAGAATGTTGGAACTGCTGTCGGGAAAAACTCATAAAGTCGTGACAGGCGTGACTGTCCGCACAAAAGATTTTACAAAAACATTTTCTGTGATGTCCAAGGTTACTTTTGATAATCTTGATAATCAGGAGATTGAGTATTATGTTGACAATTACAAGCCATACGATAAGGCTGGTGCTTATGGCATTCAGGAATGGATTGGCTACATCGGCGTGAGCTGCGTCGAAGGCTCGTATTTCAACGTGATGGGACTTCCGACCCGCAAATTATATATGGTGTTAAAAAATATACGGTAGGAATTTTGGATTGCGGAAAGACACACGGGGCTGTTATTTGTTATGGCTTGGTGTGGATAAAAGAATAAATTTTAAGATAACTTTAAATCTTAGGGCAAATGAAATATTACATCATAGCAGGTGAGGCCTCCGGTGATTTGCATGGTTCCAACCTCGTGACTGCGCTTCGGGCGAAGGATCCCACCGCTAAAATCAGGGCTTGGGGCGGTGAGAAAATGCGGAAAAACGGCGCAAACGTAGTGAAAAATTATCACGATTTGGCGTTCATGGGCTTTGTGGAAGTGTTAATGAATCTTTACACGATCTTAAAAAATTTTAACTTTTGCAAAAAAGACATAAAGCAATTTGCGCCAGACGCTGTGATTCTGATCGATTATCCGGGCTTTAACCTGAAAGTTGCGAAATGGGCGCACAATCACGGCTTCAAAGTGTTTTACTACATCTCTCCGCAAGTGTGGGCTTGGAAACGCCGTCGCGTGTACAAGATAAGGAAAGTCGTCGATAAGATGCTGTGTATCTTGCCTTTCGAGAAGAAATTCTATGACAATTACAATGTCGATTGCCAGTATGTAGGTCATCCTTTGCTTGATGAGATCTCGAAGACGTCGCCGGTTGACAAGGATAAGTTTTATAAGTCAAACCGCCTGAACCAGAAGAAAGAGATAATCGCATTGCTTCCTGGCAGCCGGAAGCAGGAAGTCGGCAGAATGCTTGAAGTAATGTTGAAGGTTGTTAAGAAATTTCCTGATTATCAGTTTGTTGTGGGCTGTGCACCGTCGTTGCCTGTCAGCTACTATAAGAGTATTATCGGAGATAAGTCGAACGTGCGGCTCGTCGTTAACAGGACATATCAGCTGCTCCAGCTGTCGAGCGCCGCACTTGTGACATCAGGAACTGCCACGCTTGAAACCGCGCTGCTCGATGTGCCGGAGGTCGTGTGCTACAAGGCTAACAGAATATCGTATGTCATCGCAAAGCATTTGGCGAAAATCAAATACATCTGTCTCGTGAATCTGATAATGGACCGATTGGTTGTCAAGGAGTTAATCCAAGATGACCTGACACCTGAGAATATCAGTGAGGAACTGTCGCTCCTTCTCACAAACCACAAACGCCAGCGCAATCTTCTCGAAGACTATGAAGAACTGAAGGAAGTTCTCGGAAATGCAGGCGCATCTGACAAGGCTGCTGAGATCATCTTGGAAAATGTAAAATAAATTTACATAATTGTAAAAAACCAATTACAAACGGTCATTTCTAACACGCTGAAAATGACCGTTTTTTCTTTGAAATTTTTGTTTTTCGTCTGTCATTTATTCGTAAATTGCACGGCAGAATTGATGAGCAAAAATGATAAATTGGTTTAAATATCCTTTCGTCAGACTTCTGATGCCATTGTCGGTTGGCATCTGGATTGGTTTTTCATTTCTTGAGAATGAGGTGAGTCTTGACTTTGAGATGTTTCTGCTGGCTGTAGTGACTCTGTCAGTTTCATTGGCTGCCGTCTCGAAGTTTGTCAAAGATTATTCCGCACGATGGATTTTTGGTTTCAGCCTTAACATACTTCTCATATTAATAGGTGTGCTCGTTGTTCGCATTCGCGGCGATGACATTGATGCGCGGAACATTTCATTTTGTGATGGTGAAAACGCAAATGCGTATGTTGCCCGTGTCTCGGAATGCCCGACGATAAAGGAAAAATCCGTTAAGGTCATTCTCGAAATGATGGCTGTTCGCTCTGATGATTCGATTTGTGAATCGACAGGTAATGTTATGTCGTATTTTGAGAGGTCGGAGAAATCCGAAAATATCAGATATGGAGATGTCCTTGTGTTTTTTGACCCTCCCGATGAGATAGAACCACCTTCGAATCCCGAACAATTCGATTATAAGAGGTATCTTTCCCGAAAAGGCATCTCACGCCAGGTTTATTTGAGAAACGACAGATGGATGTCTCTCGGCATGAATTTGTCTAACCCGATTTACAGGTTCTCGTATTGGCTGCGGGATCTTTTGCTGGGCACGATGTTAAAACTCGGAATCACCGGCGATGAGTTTTCAGTCGCATCGGCGATATTGATAGGGTATGATGACACATTGCCGCAAGAGTTGCGTGACAGTTACGTGGCAGCAGGCTCCATGCACATTCTGTGTGTGTCGGGAATGCATGTTGGCGTGGTGTTCATGGTGTTTTCGTATTTGCTTTTCTTCTTCGACAAGAGAAAACGATGGCAGAATTTGGCGCGTCAAACGATCTTGCTGATTGTGGTTTGGACCTATGCGCTGCTGGCTGGTCTGGCACCGTCGATTCTGCGAGCAACAATAATGCTTTCGTTTGTGATTTCAGGTGAGATGCTCGGCAGGAAAAATGTTGTGTTGAACAGTCTGGCAGCTTCAGCTTTTCTGTTGCTGATAGCTAATCCGTCAAATTTGTTTGACATCGGATTCCTGCTTTCCTATTCGGCCGTTGTTGGAATTGTTGAGCTTCAGAAACCGATTTATTGCGTTTTTTACATAAAAAACCGGTTTATTGACAAAATTTGGGAGCTGACAGCAGTTAGCCTGGCTGCACAGTTTGCGACGTCATCATTCTCGATTTTCTTCTTCAACCAATTCCCGCTGTATTTTTGGCTCAGCAATCTTTTCATGACGCCAATTTCAACGATTGTTATCATCGGCGGAATGATACTGATGCTTCTTAGTTTTATACCTTATATTAATATAGCAATCGCATGGATTGTCAAGTGGATGATTTTTTTGATGAATTATTTCGTTTGTGCAGTCGAAAATCTTCCGTTGTCAATAATTAAAGGATTGTATATGAATGATTTGGAGTTTGTGTGTCTTGTCTTGATATTTGTTCTTGTAATGATGGCTGTGAATTTGAAGGATAAAAGAATGGTGTTTGCATCGGTATTCATGCTGCTCGTTTTCGGTATGTCACAATTATCACGGGCGGTTGCCCAACGGAAACAGACAGCTTTCACGGTTTATTCTCTGTCAAAGGGAACGGCTGCCGATTTCGTATGCGGGAATGAGCATGTCATGTTTTGTGATACTGCCGTCTTCCGTGACCCGCAGATTGCAAGTTTCAGTGTTGAAGGCCATCTGATAGGCGAGGGCGTATATAAAAATGGTAGTTTGTTGCCATTTGATTCGGTTTGTTTCGATAATTCATACTTGAAAAAACGCGAAAACATGATTTCATTCGGCAATGATTTGATTGGTTTTTACGATAAAAAAGCGTGTTTTGGCGTGGAATTGGCCTCAAAATGCCATTTTGATTATTTTGTATTGTATGGAAGTGAAAATATTGATTTGAATGAATTGATGAATTGCTATATTATTGATTTACTGATAATTGATAATTCAATTCCTGAATATTTACGTAGAAAAATCATTAAAAAAGCCGAAGATGCTGGTCAAAAATATTATGATGTAAAATCACAGGGAGCTTTTATATTAGAAAAAATATGATTATAAATAATTGAAAATCAGAGATATAAAAATATTTTTAAAAAAATTGAAAAAAAGTGTTGCACGAATAAAAAAACGCTGTATCTTTGCGCCGTTGAAACAAACAGAAAAGTTCAACTGGTTCTTGAAGATAATGGTGCCGTAGTTCAGTTTGGTTAGAATGCCTGCCTGTCACGCAGGAGGTCGACGGTTCGAGCCCGTTCGGCACCGCAAAGGAAACTCACTCATTAGGGTGGGTTTCTTTTTTTATGTTGACTCTTTTGTTAACTGATGGGAGTATCAATCAACAAAATAATATTTGTGCATTTCATGGGCTCTGTGCAAATGCACATTAAGACTTTGTTACCATGTTACTCAGCTATACCTGATTATTAAAGTTGTTTTTTAGTTGTTTCCCTTATGTTAAAATGCTGAAGCCAAATCTAAAATAGGCAAAGGTTACTTAATATAACTGATTTCGGATAGTTTTTTGTCAAAATCCAGCGTTCACTTTTAGTTTTTTTTCACAAGAATTTTTCATTTTTGGCGTGGAAATGGCGTAAAATTTTTTCAATTTTGTGAAAAAACCGGTAAAAAAACCGTTGTTTTTCCGTTGTTTTTGCGTTTATTCCGAGTGA
>JAKSMZ010000039.1 GCA_024400355.1 Bacteroidales bacterium | reverse complement strand
GGTTGAACTCTTCGTTTTCATAAACGATTTTCTTTGTGAGTCCGTAGCTGTTGAGTGGTTTGCCGCGCAATGAGAACACGGCCTGTGTCTGTGCGTCACGGCTTTTTGTGATGCTTCCTGATGCGGAGTCACCCTCGGTGATGAACAGTGTTGACTCAAGGCGTTTCTCCGCGTTGGTGTTGTAATGTATGCGGCAGTCGCGGAGCTTGCGGTTGTTGAGGCTTACTTTCTTCGCGCTCTCACGTGCGAGTTTCTTGATGTTAGCCATGCCTTTGCGCTCCTTTTCGTTCTGGATGATCTTGCGCATCAAAGCCTCTGCCACGTCACTGTTGATATGCAGGAACTTGTCGAAATGTCGTTTGATGATGTCGGTGATGTAAGCCCTGATGGTCGTCTCGTTGTCCTTGTCCATGTAGTTCGACGAGAATTTTGTCTTCGTCTGACCTTCAAATTCAGGGTTGTCAACTTTTATTGAAATGGCGGCGATGAATGAGCTTCGGATGTCGGATGTCTCGTATTCTTTGTTATAGAAGTCTTTGATAGTGCGTGCGATAGCATCACGGAAGACGTTCAGATGTGTGCCTCCGAGCGGGTTGTACTGTCCGTTGGCAAACGAGAAATACTCTTCGTTTGAGGTGATGTTTGAATGTGTGAAGGCGCATTCGAAGAATCCCTCTTTGATGTGTATTATCGGATAGACGCATGTGTCGGTCTTCCCGATCTTACGCTCAAGAAGGTCGTGAAGTCCGTTCTTCGCCTGATATTTCTGGCCGTTGAGTATCAGCGACAGACCGCTGTTGAGGAAGGCGTAGTTCCACACCATCTCATCGACGTATTCCATGAGGTAGTGGTAGTTGCCGAACAGCTCGGTGTCGGGCACGAAGGTGATGTCGGTGCCGTTTTTCTGGTCGGTGTCTTCAAATCCCGACTCGTTGAGAAGCTCGCCTTTGGAGAACTCGACGATCTTCGTCTTGCCGTCGCGGAATGACTGTGCCCTGAAATATGATGACGCGGCGTTGGTGGCTTTCGCACCGACACCGTTTAGGCCGACCGACTTCTTGAATGCGCCGCCGTCGTACTTGCCGCCCGTGTTGATCTGACCCATGCAGTCTTTCAACGATGCCAACGGGATGCCACGGCCGTAGTCGCGCACATGCACCTTACCGTCATTGATGTCAATCTCAATCGACTTCCCGAAGCCCATCACGAACTCATCGATGCAGTTGTCAACGATTTCCTTCAAAAGGATGTAGATGCCATCATCGTGAGCAGAGCCGTCGCCAGCCTTGCCGATGTACATGCCAAGGCGCAGCCTGATGTGTTCGTTCCACGAAAGATGCTGGATGGAATCGTCGGTGTAATCAGCCGCAACAGGTGCGGAAAAGTCTAATTCGTTGCTGTCCAAATTGTTGTCTTCAATGTATTCGTCGGCCATCTCTCAAAAAAATTTGTGCAAAGATAGTGAATTTAGTTAAAAGTTGAAAGTTGAAAGTTAAAAAGTTTAGGTTTTGGTGGTTAGGGATTAGAGAGGAGAACCGCGTCAGCGGTTCCATATCCGTAGAAACGTGATTTATCACGTGGTTCCATATCCGTAGAAAAAATGATTTCCGTGTTTTTTAATTCGATTTATTGTTTGTTTAATCGTTTTTTTTTATGTTTTTGAAAACGTCCAACAGATTGTTTTTCAATGCGATGAAATCATTTTTAGTGATTAAAAGCTCTTTTGCGCAGACATTGTTGATTTTTTTAAAGACAATCCATTTGTAAATTATCACGGCTAAATTGGTCAGCGACATTGAGATACCGGCTCCAATCATCCCGAAAGTCGGTGTGAGAAGGTAAAGTGCCGGTATTGTGACGGCGAGTCCGACCAATGCGCCGAAAAGGTTGTGTCTCGGCATGTCAAGACCTGAGAAATAATGGCTGAAAACCATGTCAGTAGCCATGAAGACGATGCCTGGCGCAAGTGCAACCATGACATATTTCATGGCGGCGAACTCAGCCGAGAAAATCCATGAATAAACGCTTGCCGGTATCACGCAGAGCGCAAAGATGCAAATCGCGGTCAGACTCGCTGAGGTCTTCAGCAGCTGAATCGTGATTTTGGCCGCTAACTTGTTGTCGGTCAGGTTGCTGATTTTCGAGAACTGCACCATGGCGATGCTTTGCCCGATGAGTTTCGGTGCCTCTGCCACCTGTGACGCTGAATTGTAAACGCCGACATGCGCATCCCCCCAGAAGCCTTTGATTATCAGGAAACTGAGTCGCCTGTTGAGCAACGACACCAACGTTGAAAGCTGTATGATGCTTCCGAAACTGAACATTTCCTTTGCTGTCTGCAAGAGGCTGTCAGTGCGGCTGTCATTGAAGATGTACTTCAATATTTGCGTCAGACCACACAGATAACCAATGACATAGCCTGTCAGCAGGGAGTAGATGAATGCGCGTTCGTCTCTTATGCCGAAAACGAAGATGTAAACGAGCATAGAGCACATCTGTGTCATGAACTGAATGATAAACAATATGTTGTTGGTGCCGACGCGTTCTTTGCCGAGCAATGTCGTAAGGTTGAAGTTGTGGAGGCTGTAGATGAAGACAAGCAGCAGGACGATACCTTCATAACCGTGTGGAATGAATTCGGCATTGCCGCCTAAAAACTTGGAAATCAATGATGTGAATCCATCTGGCAACGATTTGAAGAGTTTTATCATCAAGGCGTAGAAGGCGACGATTACCATGGTCCACAGATAGGATATTTTCATCAGTGTGCGGCACGATTTCCTTGGCGTGAAATATATGAGTCCGCTGCCTGCGAGAAACTCCACGCCGACGAGTAGGAGCGACACGTCGAGCAACACGACGCCACCGATGCCCCATGCCTCGGCTCCGAGGTAATGCGAGGCAAACCATAGTGTCACCAACCCGCAAACCGCGTTCAACATACGTGTGCCAAAAGTGCCGAAAATCTTCCTGATCATTGCCTTATCTGACTTTTAATTTCACTTTCAGTTGCCTGACGAAACCGTCCCATGTGCATACAAACCTCTTCGCGTCAATCACGGTGTATGTCCTGTTGCCGTTGATGGTGTGAATGCCTTTGTCATACGGCGTGTTCGTGAGCGGCAAAATCTCTTCTAAATACTCTTCTTTGTATTGACATTCAGTTAATTGCACGATTTTGTTCAATGCGATTGACTGGCCGTAGTGTTCGGTGCTGTTTTGTGCCGGTCTTACAAGCATCCCGTTGATATTCAGTATCTTGCCGGCAGGCCGCGCGTTGGAACAGTCAACTTTGACAGGATTGCACAGATGTGCCTTGTAAGGCCCGTGAATATCATCGGCTGTATATAATAAAAGGTGTGAGTGTGAGTTTCTCTGTGGCGTCACAAAGAGAAACCATTTTCCGTCTTTCTGATGCAAGGTTGGGTCAGTAAGTGATTGGCCTTCAATTAAATTACACTGGTGCTGCAAACAGAGACTGTCTTCGTCGAATTTGTACAGTGATACTTTTCCGGTTTGATAAGCTTCTGGAACACAATATATTGCATCGTCGTGTTCAAAAACGAAAGGGTAGGAGCGGTGTTCCGGAAAATTTGAAATCTTGTGGTATTTCCCGAAATCTTCAGACTCTTTGGCGACGGCCAGATCCGACTTTCCGTTTTTGTTCGAATACCATTCAAAGAAAATGTATGTGTCTTTCGTAGTGCTGATTAGGAAAGGATCAGCGAAATAACTGTTTTTGGGTGGCTTAAGCCAATGAACATCAATTAAATCCTTGTTTCTGTGATTGATGAATTTCTCAACGGGCATCTTGCAGTAACCGACGTTCCAGTCTTCCTGTCTCAGCAAAAATCCAAGGTTGAATTTTATGCGTCGCCATCCGCAAAGCCAGAAATATCTAAGCATTTGGATATTGACCGGCGGATGGATTATAGGAGCTTGTGAACTTGATGGTTGCGGATTTAATTCTCCGTTGACAATCAATTCATTGCAAGCCTGCAATGGAAGTGTCTCCGACTCGAAATAAAGCCTGTCGAGGTGTTCTTTGTACGAATGAAGTGTTGTGTTTAAACTCATTCGTTTGATTATCAGTCCTTTGTCGAGGCTGTCGGTGAGCTGTTGCAGAATGACGCCGTTCACGGGTATGTTGCGCATGAACTCCCAGAAGCCAGGCGGGCCGCCGCGCACAACGCGTTCATCGTCATGGTGAAACGACCATATCCCGAATCTGGCACTTTTCAGGACGTCGCCCCGCACTATGTCGAACCCAAACCGGAGGATGAAATCAAGACTGTGCGATTTTATTTTCTCGATGTCATCTTCCGAAAAATATGTGGAAATGCCTTTGATGATTGGTTTACAATACATTACAGGCGTGTCTTGTGCGATGTCGAGACTGACCGAAGTCTTGCTTTCCGGCTTGAACAGATATCTGTTCCACAACCTGAAAAGCAGTCTCCGGTAAGGATAATGTTTGATTTTCTCGAATAATGATGGTTTGTGCGACTGACTTTCCGAGTTGCAGATTGCTAATGCTAACTCTATTCCGTTGTCGGTCAATAACTTGAGCGTCTCAAGCTGCCAACGCTGAACGGTGAAGCCGTCAATCATGACGCCAAATCTTATTTTACAGTCGCGTGTTCCCATATTTGAAATGCAAAAGTAGGAAAATTTTCGTTTGCCATCATAACAAAAAACAACTTGATTATTGTTGAAAAAAATATTTGAAAAATAACGCTGTATTTTAAAAAAGATTGTATCTTTGCCGCGATTTTGAAATTGAAACTCACAATTTTCTATATCATTTTTGCTTTTGGGCTTTCATCTGTTTTTGTAACACCCCCAATGTTAAAATCAGGTTGAAAGCCTTTTTTGTTTTTGTTGTTTTTCATAACAATAAAATGTCTATTTTTGCAGTTCCTTAAAACGGTGAATTTTTTTTTGATGAAACTGTCGGTTGTAATAGTTAACTATAATGTTGAGCATTTTCTTGAGCAATGCCTTTACTCGGTTCGTCGGGCGATGAAAGGCGTTGAAGGCGAGGTGTATGTAGTTGATAACAATTCAGTTGATGGTTCGTTGAAGATGCTGTCTGAGAAGTTTCCTGAGGTGAAGGTCATTGCGAACAAGGTCAATGTCGGTTTTGCGAAAGCCAACAACCAGGCGATCAGGATCTCGACGGGCGAGTATGTCTTGCTGTTGAATCCAGACACGGTTGTTGAGGATGACACCTTTACCAAGACCATAGCTTTCATGGATTCGCATCCCGATGCGGGGGGACTTGGCGTCAAGATGGTTGATGGAAAAGGACAGTTTCTGCCAGAGTCGAAGCGCGGGCTGCCGACCCCGATGACTGCCTTTTACAAGATTTTTGGGCTTTCGAAGCTGTTCCCGCATTCAAAGCGTTTCTCGCATTATCATCTCGGCTATCTCGATAATGACGAAATAAATCCCGTTGATATCCTTGCCGGAGCCTTCATGCTCATGCGCCGTGCCACACTCGACAAATGCGGTCTCCTTGATGAGACATTTTTCATGTACGGGGAAGATGTCGATCTGTCGTACAGGATAACACTTGCAGGCTATAAGAATTATTATTTTCCGGAGACGCGAATCATTCATTATAAAGGGGAAAGCACAAAGAAAACATCTGTCAACTACGTGCTTGTCTTCTACAAGGCGATGGAGATTTTCGCGAAGAAGCATTTCGGACAGAAACGTGCGCGTCTATTCTCGTTTGTCATCAATATGGCGATATATTTCAGGGCTTTCCTCGCCTTGGTTTCGCAGTTCGTGAATAAGGTCTATATGCCGTTGCTCGACATACTTCTCGGCTACGGCGGTCTCGCAACTATCGGTTATCTGTGGGGTCATTATACTGTTTACGATGGCGTCGGGTCGTATCCGGTTCACCCTCTGTTTACGGTGATTCTGCCTGTTTATCTGCTTATTTGGCTTGTAACATCTTATTTTACAGGTGGTTACGACAAGCCGTATAAAATAATGAACTCTGTCGGCGGCGTGCTTACTGGCAGCGTTCTGGCACTCGTTTTCTACGCGCTTCTGCCGGAAAGTCTCCGCTTCTCGCGCGCGCTGATACTTTTCGGGATGTTGTGGATGATAATCGCGGTGAGTCTGTCGAGAGGTGTCGGTTATATGCTGAGACTCAATGACTTCAAATACGGTAAAACCGCCAAGAAGCGTTTTTTGGTCATCGGCAACGTTGAAGAGACGCACCGCGTCGAGCAGCTTCTGAGAAGCACTTCAATAAAGCCTGATTTCGTCGGACTTGTCACGCCGACGGAGAGTTTTGATGTTCCTCAAGACTATCTCGGCAACATCTGCCAGGTGCCCGACATCATCTCCATCTACAAAATCACAGAGATTATTTTCTGTTCAAAAGACATAAGTCATCAGGATATAATCGACAAGATGGTTGAATGGCACGCTCCTGATCTTGATTACAAGATTGCGCCGGAAGACACGCTTTCTATCATCGGAAGCAACTCTATAAACACACGCGGTGACCTTTATACCGTTGATATTCGGACAATTAACAACGTTCCGAACAAACGCAAAAAAGCACTTCTCGATTTCTCGGTGTCGTTCTTTGGAATCGTTTTCTGGGTCATCTTGGCATGGTTTTTGAAAAAACCGGGACGTTTCTTTAAAGACTGCTTCAAAGTGTTGTTCGGCGGCTATTCGTGGGTCGGCTATTGCCGCGTCGAGGACCGCGACAGCATGAAACTGCCTGAAATAAAAAAAGGTATATACAACACCGCTTCAATCATGAAAGGTGAAGTCGATGACGAAACGAAATCCAGGCTTAATGTCATGTATGCCCGTGATTATACTGTTTTAAAAGATATTAATATCTTGCTCAGGACATTGCCCAATCGTTAAATTTTTGTAATTTTGCAAGCTGAAAAAATTTTTTTATATCATGTTAAATAGAAGATTTCTGAGAATCAAAGTTTTACAAGCCCTTTACGCTTATCTTGAATCTGGTGATACCGAAGTCGCCGGAGGAATTCGAAACCTGCTTGAAAGCATTAGCAAACTGCATGAGCTTTTTGTGTGGCAACTATCGTTTATCGTTGAAACCAAACGTTTTGCAGACAACAAAATCACCGATAACAGAAACAAATTCATTCCGACATACGAAGATTCACATCCGAATATGCGATATGTCCAAAACCGCGTCATCAACGCCATCGAAGACAACCGTGATTTCCAGAGGAAAGAAGCAGCCTATAACATCAACTGGGACGGCATGGGCGGCGAAGTGGTGAAAAACTATTACAACATCATGCGCGATTCGGAGGAATACAAGGCCTATATGACCGAGAAAACCGACAACTGGGATCACGACAAGAAATTCCTCGTCAAGATGATTGAGACATACTACGCTGATTTAGACGTACTTCAGGATTTCTACGAGGAGAAAAGCATTTTCTTCTGCGACGACTACCACCTCGTTTCTTCAATGTTGATTAAATTCATCGGCGACCTCAGGAAATTTGATGTCAATGATAAGCTTCCGACTATCTATAAGACTGAAAATGATGAAGTTAACGTTGATGAGGAGTTTGTGAAGAGACTTTTCCGCGAGACTTTGAGAAACAGCGATGAATTTGGCAGGCTGATTGCCGATAACACCAACAACTGGGAGAAGGACCGCATCTGCGTCATGGACATGATTATCATGAAGATGGCTATCACCGAACTGCGTTGTTTCCCTGAGATTCCTGTCAAAGTCACGATGAACGAATACATTGAGATTTCAAAGTTCTTCAGCACCCCGAAGAGCAAGAACTTCATCAACGGACTTCTCGACCGTCTCCTCAAAAAGATGGAAAGCGAGAACATGATTGAGAAAAAAGGCCTCGGTCTGCTCGAAAAATAATAAACGTCCATTACTCAGTTGTTGAATAAAAATATGCCTATGAACAGAAAACTTTCACTGATGTTATCAATGCTGATGCTCTTGGCTATTGATATTCAAGGACAAACAACGAAGGGGACTTATTCTTTCATGGATGTCACCAACTCGGCGAGAGTGGCAGCTCTCGGCGGTACGATGCTTCCGATTTACGACACCACCGACGTGCAGTTAGCGATATACAACCCGTCTGTAATCGACAAAGGTATGCACAATGCCTTGGCGCTGTCGTATGTGAATTATTATGCCGGCATGAATTTCGCGACTGTGCAGTATTCGCGCACATTCAGAAAAGCAGGAAGTTTTGCCGCGACCGTGCAGTATCATAACTACGGCACCATGAACTATGCCGACGCCACAGGCACCCTGACAGGCGGCACCTTCACGCCATCCGATTACCTTTTCACGATAGGATGGGGGAGACGGCTGACTCCGCGGTGGAGCATCGGTGCCAACGTGAAATTCGGCGGGATACAGCACGAAGCGTATAAGACATTCGCGGTGGCAGCTGATGTGGCACTGCATTACCACTCGAAGTCAGGCTGGATGATGACCGTCGGCGCAAGGAACGCTGGTGTCGAGACATACGACAACATACCTGGAAATGTCAGGAACAAGCTGCCCTTCCACCTTTCGGCAGGTGTGGCGAAGAGGTTGGAACACGTGCCTTTCCTGATTTCGATAATGTATGACGACATCCAAAGCTGGAAGCGCACCTACGACGACCCTCTTGACCTTGAAGGCAACTATGACCCAATCTCTGGCGAATACAGGAAGAAATCAGGTGTGGGGGAGTTCGCTGATAACTTCATGAGACACATCGTGTTCGGCGGCGAATTATATGTCGGAAAGCATGTCGTGCTGCGCCTTGGCTTCAACTACGGAAGGCGTCAGGACCTGAAGACTCCCGCAAAGAAAGGAATGTGCGGGTTTTCGTATGGCGTCGGCATCAATGTCTGGAAGTTTACAATCAACTACTCACGCTCGGAAATGCACATATACGGCTCACCTAACTACGTGACAATCACCACAAATCTCGACCGTTTCATAAAGGGAGGTAAATGATGTTCCTGCAAGAGCTGAGACTTTCAAATTTCAAGAACCTCGAATCTGTTGACATGCAGTTTTCCGACAAGATAAACTGCTTTGTCGGCTTTAACGGCGCGGGGAAGACCAATATCCTCGATTCGATATATTACCTTGCTTTCTGCAAAAGTTATTTCGCGAACACCGACAGGCAGAATATCCGTCATGGCGAGAGTTTTTTTGCGATTCATGGTGATTTTCAGACAGATACGGACGAGCTTCAGACTATCTCATGTGTGCAGAAAGACGGTCAGAAAAAGTCGTTTAAATGCAATAAAAAAGAATACGACCGTCTCGCCGACCATATCGGTAAGATTCCGCTTGTGATGATCTCGCCTTACGACCGTGATCTGATAAACGGTGGCAGCGAGCTGAGACGTAAATTCATTGATGGCGTGATCTCGCAGTTCGATGCGGCGTATCTCAATGATTTACTGCAATATAACAAGGCGTTGCTTCAGCGTAACACGCAACTGAAGGCGTTCTTCGACAACCGCTGCTTCGACATGAATCTGCTTTCGCTTTGGAACGGGCAACTCATCCGTTACGCCACTCCGATCTTTGAAAAGAGAAAGGCATTCATCGAGGATTTCATTCCTGTCTTCCAGAAATATTACGACATCGTTTCCGGCACTTCCGAAAAAGTTGACATCATATACGAGAGCGCGTTGTCGGAGAAACCGTTGGAACAGCTGTTCGACGAGAGCCTTGAAAAAGACAGATACTCGTCATATACAAATGTCGGCATTCATAAAGATGACCTTGTATTTTTGATTGATAATCATCCTGTTAAGAAATTCGGCTCGCAAGGACAGCAGAAGTCGTTCGTGGTGGCAATCAAGCTTGCTCAGTTTGATTTCAACTACAGGAAAGTCGGTTCCAAGCCGATTCTGCTTCTTGATGATATTTTCGACAAACTCGATGACAGCCGTGTCGCGCAGCTTGTCAAACTTGTCGGCAATAATTATTTCGGACAGGTGTTCATTACTGATACACAACGTTTTAGAATACAATATCTCTTGGATAACATTGATGGGAACCATAAGATTTTTGAGATAGAAAAAGGGAGGGTAAAGACAGATGCGTGAATCGAATATGAGCGTTTTGGGCGATTTGATAAAGACATTTTATCACGAGAATAACCGCGACAATGCGTTGAAAGAACAGGCTATTCTTGACTCATGGAAGTCTGTCGTCGGCGATTTCATTGCTGCTCACACGGTGAAAACGAGCATCACAAACGGCATCTTGTATGTCAAAGTCGATGCCGATTCCCTGAAGAATGAACTCGTTTTCTCGAAATCAACATTGTTGAAGAATCTAAATAAATGCGTTGACGGAGAAATTTTGAAAGATATTGTTATAAGATAAAGAAAAAATTTTTATCTTTGCACCCGATTTGGGATGAAAAATCATTTATTTTCGATGTAATTAAATGAAATACAATAATTTATAAAAGAATAGATATGATTAATTCGCAAGACATTAAGATTGGAAGCTGCATCAGAATGGATGGCAAACTTTATTTCTGCATCGATTTCCAGCACGTGAAACCAGGTAAAGGCAACACCATCATGCGTATAAAACTGAAGAGCATCGTTGACGGCCGCACATTGGAACGCCGTTTCGACATCGGTGAAAAACTGGAAGACGTCCGCGTTGAACACCGTCAGTACCAATACCTTTACAAGGAAGGTGAAGAATACATCTTCATGAATCAGGAAGACTACGAGCAGATCCCTCTTATCGGGGACCTTATCACTGGTGTTGATTTCCTGAAGGAAAGCGATATTTGCGACGTTGTTTTTGATACATCAGAGAATAATGTCCTTTACGCAGAACTCCCGCCTAAGACAGTCCTCGAAGTGACGCACACAGAGCCTGGTGAGAAGGGCAATACAGCAACAAACGCCATGAAAGACGCTGTCGTCGAGACAGGCGCACAGGTGAGAGTGCCGCTGTTCATCAATACAGGCGACAAGATCAGAGTTGACACACGCACTGGCGACTACTGCGACAGAGTTGAAAAAGCAAAAGAATAAGAGATAATATGAGAATAGAGCCGAACACGACGCTGAAATGTGTCGCTGATTTCATCGGAGCCACCAAGATGATTGGTGACCCGAACTTCGTGATATCAGGTCTCAATGAGATCCACGAGGTTGAAGCCGGTGACATCACCTTCGTCGATCATCCAAAATATTACAACAAGGCGCTCGATTCGGCGGCATCAACAATCATCATCAATACTGATAAGGTTGAATGCCCTGAGGGGAAGGCTCTTCTCGTGCATGACTGTCCGTTTGACGCTTTCAACAAACTCGTACTTTCGTACCGCAGGTTCGAGCCGGCCACGGCGATGGTCAGCCCAAAGGCTGAGATTGGTGAAGGCACCATCATCGAGCCGGGCGCTTTTGTCGCCGAACACGTGAAAATCGGCAGGAACTGCATAATTCACGCCAATGTCACGATTTACAACCATGTGGTCATCGGTGACAACGTGATTATCCAGAGCGGCAGCGTGATAGGCGCCGATGCCTGTTACTTCCAGCGTCGCAAGGACGGTTTCGTGAAGTTCGAGTCATGCGGACGTGTCGTTATCGAAGACGATGTGGAAATCGGCGCGTTATGTGCAGTTGACATCGGTGTGACGAGCGACACGATAGTCGGAAAAGGCACGAAGACCGATAACCACGTACAGGTCGGACATGATGCCAAGATTGGCAAATACTGCTTCCTCGGAGCACATTGTGCTATCGGCGGAGTGTCGAGAATCAAGGACAACGTCTCCGTGTGGTCGATGTCGGCGGTCAACAAAGACCTTGTGATCGCTGAAGGCACGACGGTGCTCGCATACACCGCGGTTGACAAGGACACCGAGCCGAACACGACATACTTCGGAATCCCAGCCGACGAGGCCCGCAAGAAATGGAAAGAGATGGCGATTGCCAAGATGCTTCCCGACATGGTCAAGAACATGAAATAGTTTTTATGACAGTAATAAAACAGAGACGCCACATCATGGCGTCTCTGTTTTTGTTATATAGTCGAAATGTCATTTTGAAACATTGGTCAGACAGTCATTGTAGTTGACATCTGATAAAATTTATCTATAGGTCAAATTCCCAATGT